>NZ_BAABHS010000007.1:54347-334754 GCF_039542225.1 Yinghuangia aomiensis
GCTCACGGGCTCACGGGCTCACGGGCTCACGGGCTCACGGGCTCACGGGCTCACGGGCTCACGGGCTCACGGGCTCACGGGCTCACGGGCTCACGGGCTCACGGGCTCACGGGCTCACGGGCTCACGGGCTCACGGGAAGGCTCGCATGCTCGCGGGTCGGCGCGCTGTCGCCGCCGGCTCGCGGGCCGCGCCCCAGACCGGGCGGGCGGGGGAAGACGGTCAGGCATCCACCGGCTTCCCCCGCACGTCCCCGGGGCGTTCGGGGACTGTCCCGCGAGTGCGGGGCTGTGCTGGGGCGTAGGGCCGTTCGGGGGCGCGGCGGCTGGTGGCTGGTGGCTGGTGGCCGGCAGGGGGATTACCACGCGACGCTGCTGCGCAGCGCCGGCCGACTCGTCCCCGTCCGCCACTCTCCGTCGCCCCCTCACCCCTCACGCCTCCCCCCTCGCCATCGCCCCCGTCCTCGCGCTGTCGCCTTCGCACTCGCCCCCGCAGGCCTGGTGTCGGCGCTCGGCCTGGACCTGGCGCGCGTCTGGTTCTTCGATGAGTCGGCGGTAGGTGCCGCAGGCCTCCGTCGGCGCGCATTCGTCGCGGAGCAGCGCGCACTCGCGCTGTCGCCTTCGCGCTCGCCCCGCCCTCGCCGCCACAGGCCAGGTGTCGGCACCCTGCCGCGCCCTACCAGGACCCGCCGTCAGCCCAGTTCCTCGACGAGTCTGCGATAGGTACCAAAGCCCTTCTTCGGCGTGTAGTCGTCGCGGAGCAGGCCGAAATGGCCGAAGAGGCTCTCCCCGTTGCTGTCCGCGTCGCGGAGGGCGAAGAGCGAGTAGCCGTCGACCAACAGCTCGTTCTCGCACGCGGCCACCGCCCGGATGACGGTTTCGAGCGTCTCCGCTTGGCGCCGCTCCGTGCGGTCGGGGCCGGTTGGCCAGCCGTTTTCGCACACCCGCAGCGGCACCGTCCCGGGGATGCCGGCCTGCGGCAGGAAGCCGGTACGGAACATGCCGAGGACCGCGGCTACCGTCTCCGCCAACCGATCCGCGGCGACGGGCCGGAACACGTCGGGGAAGAAGTCGACTCCCACGTAGTCGAGACTCTGCCGGAACCGGTCGTCGCCCAAGGCTCCGAGGTCCGCCCAGAAGGTGTCGGACGGGTCGAAGCTCGGCACCGCGTTGAAGCCGACCGCCGCACCGAGGCCGAGCGAAGCAAGCTCCTCCTTCGCCGCGACAACACCCCGCACCACCGCGTCCAAGACGTTGGGGACACTGCCGTCGACCGACGGCAGGTCGAGGTTCGGCTCCTCGCAGATCTGTACCGAGGCCAGCCGCGGACCCGCGGTCCGCACGGCCTCGCGTACGTAGTCCGTCCACCCGTCCAGGTTTCCGGTCGGTTCGCGGAATTGGAGGACGAGGTCGAGCATCCGGCCGCGCCGCAGGTACGTGTGCGGGTCGGCGGGTGTCGGCGGTATCCGCGGCGTCGCCGTCGGCGCGAACGAGCGGTACGCACGCACCGTCAACAGGCCGGTGTTGCCTTGGAGTTCGTCGAGTGCGGCGTTGACGAGGTCCGGCGCGTCCGGGGTGACCGGATGGACGATGCCCTGGTCGTCGCCGAGGAGTCCGCCGGGATAGATGCCGAAGGTGAAGGCCATGAACACACCTCAAAAAATCTTGGTGTCACACCAAATTTGTGGTGACACTATCATCTGCCCATGGGCCTTCGAGAGACGAAGAAGCAGCAGACCCGGACGGCCATCGCCGACGCGGCACTGGGGCTCTTCCTGGAGCACGGCTTCGACGGGGTGACCGTCGCCGAGGTGGCACGGCACGCGGGCGTGTCCACCAACACGGTGTTCAACTACTTCGCCACCAAGGAGGACCTGTTCTTCGACCGCCAAGCCGAGGTCGAAGACCACCTCGCCGCACTGGTCCGCGACCGGGACCCGGGCACCTGCCCGGTCGCGCCGATCCGCGACGACCTGCTGGCCGCACTGGACCAGGACCACCCCATGCTCGGCCTCCGACCGGGCGCCCCGGCGTTCTGGCAGGTGGTCCTGGACAGTCCGGCCCTGCGCGCCCGCGAACGCGAAATCGGCGAACGCGCCGAAGCCGCACTGGCAGTCGCCTTGGCCGCCCCATCACCAACCGCCGCCACCGCCACCACCGACGACGACGACCCGATGCCCCCCGTCCTGGCCGGCACCATCGCCGGCACGCACCGGGCCCTCCTGCGGGAACTCCGACGACGCGTCATGGCCGGCGAACCGGCGGCACGGGCGCGGGAGGCCGTCGCCACCGCGGCAGGCCGCGCTTTCGCCGTACTCTGCGCCGGACTTCACCCGGGCGTCGGCCACCCGCGGTCCGGCCATGCCGAACACCACCCCACCCAACGGTGACACCACACGAGCGCCCTACGACACGTCACGCTCAAGGATCGATGCGGCGGTAGATCACCGTCGCCCCCTGGCGTTCGAGTTCGCGGTAGTGGGCTTTGAGGAACTGGTCGAGGCGGGGGATGCGGTCCGGACGGTAGGCGGCGTTGCCGGAGTCGTCGATGACGAGTTCGGGGCGGGTGCGGGTCAGGTCCTCGGTGAACTGCGCCCACGAGCCGGGCACGGCATACGCTTCGCCGACTTGGGAGTCCGGGCGTCCGCCGGCGAAGTTCGTCAGGAAGCCCGCGGTGAGGAACCGGGTCGCGGGCGGGCGTTCGGCGAAGTAGTACACCGCCGGGTTCATGCCCCAGACCAGCAGCGGTTCGCCGGGACGGGTCTCGGCCCGTACGGTCGCCGCAACCCCGCGGATGTGGTCGAGCCGGACCTGCGGCCAGGTCGCCGCGAGGTAGACGAACACCGTTGCGGACAGCGCCGCGTACCCGGCCACCGTCCGCCAGCGCAGCGCGCCGCGGACGACGCCCGCGACCCCGAGCAGGACGAGCGGCGGCAGCAACTGGAGGAAGTAGTGCCCGAAGAACCGCGTCCCGGCCGCTACCCCGATCGCGGACGCGGCCAGCCATAGCCACAGGTCGGCGTCCGCCCGGAACCGCCGCCCGCGCCACGCCGCCCACACCAGCGGCAGCCCGGCCGCCGCGACGATCGCGAGGTTGCCGGACGCCCGCGCCACCGCCCACAGCCAGCCGCCCTCGAGCGACAGATAGCCCCCGGACCCGGTCACCACCCAGAACACGAACCGCCCGGCACCGAGCAACAGCGCCACCCCGACCCACGGCACGATCGCCCCGAGCAACACGCATGCCACGGCTTGCAGACGGAGCCGGGTCGCAGCGCCCGGCACCCGACCGCGAACCGCCCTGCCACCCGGCGCCGCGTTGCTGTCGTCCCCGGCGACACCTGGCGCCCCACCGCCCCGCCGACCGGCGACCCCCCACGCCGCATGACCCGACGCGATCTCGTCCCGAGCCACCGAGCCGCCGAATGCGGCAGCGTTCAACGCCACGCCACCCGCCACCGCACGCCCCAACAGCACGCCACCCCACGCCTTACCGCCGGACGCCGCCCCACCACCGGCCCCGCCCCGGCGCAGCCCCAACGCCCCCAACCCAACCGCCCCAACCGCCCCACCACGACACCGGCGCCACCACGGCACCCACCGCCCGCCGCGGTCCCGCCGCCGCCCACCGGCGACGCCGCCCCCGCCCAGCCCCTTCCCCGCCGCCATCACAGCCACCCACAGCACCGGCAGCACAACCGCTCCCCCGGACTGCTTCGTCAGCGCTGCCACCGCCGCCGCGAACCCCGCCGCCGCGAACCGGCCGCGATCGGCCAGCACGATCGCCGCCACGGACGCGGGGAGCATGAACGTCTCGAAGTTCGCCGCCATGGCGTCGGGGGGCGCCAGACCGATGCTGGCCACGAGGTAGAGCACGCCGGCCATCAGTCCCGCCGTCGGGCCGAACCGGCGTCGGGCGAAGACCGCGAGCAGCACGGCGGTGGCCAAGTGCGCGGCCACCGCGAGCACTTTGACCGGCCACAGGGTGCCGGAGCCGAAGAGCTGGAAGGCCGCCGCGTACAGGCAGGGCACGACGGGGGGTTTCCGGTCCACGACTCCGCCGTACAGCTGCGCGCCGTCGCCGAGTATCCGGGCCTGGGTGGCCAGGAACCCTTCGTCCGGGTTCCAGAACGCGCGCTGGAAGACCGCGACATGCGTGATCACCGCGACCACCGCCAGCAGTACGGCGGTCGGCACGGCACGCGTAGGCCACCACGGTCGCCCCCGCTCCGACGACGGCGCGGCGGCAGTCGCGCCCGCGGTCGCATGCGGCGCGGATCCGGCGGAAGCCCGGCGGCGCGGCGGCCGCGGCACCCGGACCGGCGTGGCCCCCGGGGCCGCGGCCCGCGCGGCGGTGCGGCGTCGAAGCTGCGCGGGTCGCGCGATACTCGGCACCCGTCCACGCTACCGACGTACGGCCACCGAGAGTAATTTCCCGACTACCGTTTCGCATGACCGAATGTCCGGACCGCACATTCGCAAGGCCACGCGAAGCGGCACGAGGCAACAGGACCGCCGCACGTGGCCGCAGCCCGCACCACCGAGTATTCGGGCGGGTGCCGTATCCCGCGCGACGTTCACCCCGCCGCGGAGACCTCGACCAAGCAACAAGCGACAAGCAACAAGCGACAAGGTGACGAGTGACAGCCACCCTCCGACGAGAGTCCGAGCGGTCGCGCGCACTGCAGGCGAAGATGCCGGGTAGCCGACAGCCGATGGCGAGCGCCGGTGGCCAGTCGTCAGCGGCAAGCCTTCGTCCACCGGTGGCCGGCAATCAGCGCCGGATCGTCGATCGCGGGTTGCCGGTGGTCAGCTGCGTCCGTCGATCGCGACCAGCCGGCAGCCGGTGACCGACGGCCGATCAAGGCTCCAACACGGCTCCGCGGCTCCGACACGGTCAGGCACCTCGGTCCCCACCGGCGGCACCCTCACCCGCGACGGTCTCCCGCCCCCGCCCCAGCCGCGGCGGCTGCCGCCCGCTGACCCAGCCGACTCTTCCGGTACCCGTACCCGTAGTACACGACGAACCCGGCCAGCATCCACACCAGGAACCGCCACCACGTCTCCGTCGGGAGGTTGATCATCAGCCACAGGCAGGCCAGCACCGACACGATCGGGAGGACCGGGACCCACGGTGTCCGGAAGGCGCGGGGCAGGTCGGGGCGGGTGCGGCGGAGAACGATGACGCCGATGGCGACGACCACGAACGCGAACAGGGTGCCGATGTTGACGAGTTCGGCGAGCTGCTTGAGGGGGATGACGCCGGCGACGACCGCCACCACGGTGCCGAGGGCGATGGTCGAGCGGTAGGGCGTCTTGTAGTGCGGGTGGACCTGGCTGAAGAAGCGCGGGATCAGGCCGTCGCGGCTCATCGCGAAGAACACGCGGGTCTGGCCGAGCAGCATGATCATCGTGACCGAGGTCAGGCCGGCGACGGCGCCGATGTTGATGACCCAGGCGTAGCCGCCGTGGCCGACGGCTTTGAAGGCGTCGGAAAGCGGGGCTTTGATCGACAGTTCGGTGTACTTCTCCATGCCGGTGACGACGATCGAGACGCCGACGTACAGCACCGTGCAGATGGCGAGCGAGCCGAGGATGCCGATCGGCAGGTCGCGCTGCGGCTTCTTGGTCTCCTCGGCGGCGCTGGCCACGATGTCGAAGCCGATGTAGGCGAAGAACACGGTCGCCGCGCCGAAGAAGATCCCCATGACGCCGAAGTTGCTCGGTTCGAAGCCGCTCAGCCAGGTGATCAGCGGCTGCTTGAGTCCGGAGTCGGAGCCGGTGGACGCCTGCTTGGGCGGGATGAACGGCGAGTAGTTGTCGGCCTTGATGAAGAACAGCCCCGCGATGATCACGACGAGCACCACGGCGACCTTGATGCCGACGATGATCGCGGTCAGCCGCGACGACAGCTTGACGCCGAAGATCAGGACCGCGGTCAGCAGCAGCACGAGCAGCGTCGCGGGCAGGTTGAAGCCCCAGTCGCTGTCGGTTCCGCCGTTGATGGCGTTGGGCAGGTGGACGTCCGCGGACGCCAGCAGCGACTGCACGTAGCCGGACCAGCCGACCGCGACCACCGCGGCGCCGAGGGCGAGTTCGAGGATGAGGTCCCAGCCGATGATCCACGCGGGCAGTTCGCCGATGGACGTGTAGGCGAACGTGTACGCCGACCCGGCGACCGGCACGGTCGACGCGAACTCCGCGTAGCAGAGCGCGGCGAGCGCGCACACCACCCCGCTGACCACGAACGACAGCGCGACGGCCGGCCCCGCGGTGTCCCGGGCGACGGTGCCGGTGAGGACGAAGATGCCGGTGCCGATGATGACGCCGACGCCGAACACCGTCAGGTCGAGCGCCGACAGCGCGCGCCTGAGCCCGTGTTCGGGGTCTTCCGTGTCGCGGATCGACTGTTCGACGCTTTTGGTCCGGAACGGACTCGCCGTGACCATCGGTTGCACCTCCTGGCCCGCCGGTACGCAGAGACCAGGTCATGATTTACCGATGTGCGGCAATTGAACGGCTCTTCCTTCGGCGCGTCCGGGTGAATGCCCGGCCGCGCGGCACCCCGGCACGGCGATCGGCCCCGCCCGGAAGCTCTTCCGGGCGGGGCCGATCGTGCGGTGCGGACGCCGAGGAACCCCCCGACGGCCGTGCCGCCGTGCTACGACACGGGCTTCGCCGTCTCCCCCGGCGGCGTGTCCGCCGCCAGCCGGGCCACCTCGCCGACGACCTGGAGCGAGATGTCCTGCGCGTTCAGGCCGATGCGGGACAGGATCGAGCCCGGCGTGGCGTGGTCCAGGAACTCCGGCGGGATGCCGAAGTCGCGGAGCGGGACGTCCACGCCGGCGTCGCGCATCGCCTGCGCGATGGCGGAACCGACGCCGCCGATGCGGCTGTTGTCCTCGAGCGTGACGACCAGGCGGTGCCGGGCGGCCAGCTTGGGGAGTTCCGGGTCGACCGGCTTGACCCAGCGCGGGTCGACGACGGTGGACACGATGCCCTGGTCGGCCAGCCGTTCGGCGATCTCGATGCCGGCCTCGGCCATGGTGCCGACGCTGACGATGAGGACGTCGCCGCCCTCGCCGCCGCCGTTGCGCTCCGGTCCGGTGCGGCGGAGCACGTCCATGCCGCCGATGCGGCCGACCGCGGGCACCTCCGGGCCGACGGTGCCCTTGGCGAAGCGGACGACGGTCGGCGCGTCGTCGACGTCGAGCGCTTCGCGGAGCTGGGCGCGGACCTGGGCGGCGTCGCGGGGTGCGGCGAGCCGCAGTCCGGGCACGACCTGGAGGATCGACATGTCCCACATACCGTTGTGGCTGGGACCGTCGAAGCCGGTGACGCCGGCCCGGTCGAGCACGAACGTCACGCCGCACTTGTGCAGCGCGCAGTCCATGAGGACCTGGTCGAAGGCCCGGTTGAGGAACGTCGCGTAGACCGCGAAGACCGGGTGGAGGCCGCCCAGCGCGAGGCCGGCCGCGGACGTGACCGCGTGCTGTTCGGCGATGCCGACGTCGAACGTGCGGTCCGGGTAGGCGGCGGCGAACTTGTGCAGGCCGACCGGGATGAGCATGGCGGCGGTGATGCCGACCACGTCGTCGCGTTCGGCGCCGACCTTGACCATCTCGTCGGCGAAGACCGAGGTCCACGACGCGCCGGAGGCCTTCGCGATCGGAAGGCCGGTCTCCGGGTGGATGGGGTTGACGGCGTGGAACTGGTCCGCTTCGTCGTTGCGCGCCGGGTCGTAGCCGCGGCCCTTCTGGGTGAGGGCGTGCACGATGACCGGGCCGCCGAAGCCCTTGGCCTTGCGGAGCGCCTGCTCCATCTGCTCGGCGTCGTGGCCGTCGACCGGGCCGATGTACTTGAGGCCGAGGTCTTCGAAGAGGCCCTGCGGGGCGACGAAGTCCTTCAGGCCCTTCTTGGCGCCGTGCAGGATGTCGTAGACCGGCTGGCCGACCACGGGGGTGCGGCCGAGGACGCCCTTGCCCCAGTCGAGGAACCGCTCGTAGCCGCGCGTGGTGCGCAGCGTGGCGAGGTGGTTGGCGAGGCCGCCGACGGTGGGCGCGTAGGAGCGCTCGTTGTCGTTGACGACGATGACCACCGGGCGGTCCTTCGCCGCGGCGATGTTGTTGAGGGCCTCCCAGGCCATGCCGCCGGTGAGGGCGCCGTCGCCGATGACGGCGACGACGTGCCGGTCGTCGAGGCCGCGGACCTGGAACGCCTTGGCGAAGCCGTCGGCGTAGGAGAGGACCGTGGAGGCGTGCGAGTTCTCGATGACGTCGTGCTCGGACTCGGCCTGGCTCGGGTAGCCCGAGAGGCCGCCTTCCTGACGCAGCTTGGCGAAGTCGTGCCGGCCGGTGACGATCTTGTGCACGTAGCTCTGGTGGCCGGTGTCCCAGAGGATCTTGTCGTGCGGCGAGTCGAAGACGCGGTGCAGCGCGAGGGTCAGTTCGACGACGCCGAGGTTGGGGCCGAGATGGCCGCCCGTGCGGGACACCGAGTCCACCAGGAATTCGCGGATCTCGCCGGCGAGCACGGTGAGCTGCTCGGGAGAGAGCGCCTTGAGATCACGGGGTCCTCGAATGCTCTCCAGCAGGCCCACCCGTACCTCCTCAATCGGTCGATCGCGGTTCGCGCCCTCCCCCGGCCGGATCGGTCGGGCACCCCGCCCCACCCGGTCGGGTAGCCCACCGCGCGGGCGGAGGGGGAAAACGCACTCAATGAGTCTAGACGCGTGGCACGGCCCCGCCGGTTCGCGGCGGTCATCAAGCGGTGATTTGTCGGTGGTCAGGCGCGGCCGCTGGCCTTCTGACTGCGCCTGGAGACCGAGTCGAGGACGACCGCGGCGAGCAGGACGGCGCCGGTGATCATGAGTTTCACCGACGAGTTGACGGACTGGAGGTCCATTCCGGAGGAGATGGAGCCGATGACGAGCATGCCCAGGAGGGCCGAGTAAGTCGATCCGCGGCCGCCGAAGAGGCTGGTGCCGCCGATGACCGCGGCGGCGATGGCGTTGGTCAGGACGTCCCCACTGCCCGTGCTCTGACCTGCGGAAACGATGCGGGACGCGGCGAAGATGCCGCCGATCGCGGCCATCGTCGAGCAGATGACGAAGGCCGAGATGCGGATGAGCGCGACGCTGATGCCGGCCCGGCGGGCGGCTTCGACGCCGCCGCCGACGGCGTACATCTTCCGGCCGTAGGCGGTGCGTCGCAGGATCAGGTCTCCCACGATCACAAACGCGAGGAAGATCACGAGGGCGAGCGGCGTGCCGTACCACTGGTTGAGGACGTAGGCGACGGCGAACGCGATGACGGCGAGGACCGCGGTGCGGAAGGCGATGTCCTGGATGGGGATCGTCGGCAGGCCGGCTTTGGTACGGCGGTTGTACTGCAGGTAGCGCGAGACCGCGTAGACGAGGACGCAGGCGCCCGCGATGCCGTAGCCGACCGCGACGTACTCGAAGTAGTAGCTGGTCAGCTTGTGGATGGTGCTGTTGTAGCGCAGGTTGATGGTGCCCTGGGAGCCCAGGATGTACAGCTGGAGGCCCTGCCAGCCGATGAGCCCGGCGAGGGTGACGACGAACGCGGGCACGCCGATCTTGGCGAAGAAGAAGCCTTGGATCAGGCCGATGCCGACCCCGACCCCCACGGCGGCGACGATCGCGGCGCCGTCGCTCCAGCCGTGGTTGATGTTGAGGACCGCGAGGACGGCCGCGCTGACGCCGCTGACCGAGCCGATCGACAGGTCGATCTCGCCGAGCAGCAGGACCCAGACGATGCCGACGGCGATGAGGCCGGTGGAGGCGATCTGGATCGACAGGTTGGACAGGTTCTGCGCGGACAGGAAGCGGTCGTTGAGGCTCTGGAAGACGATCCAGATCACGATGAGGCCGCAGATGACCGGCAGGGAGCCGAGTTCGCCGCCGCGGACGCGGCGTTTGAACTCGGTCCAGTAGCCGGCGAAGCCTTCCTGCCGCATGAGCAGCCGGGGGTCGACCTGGCTGACCGCGGCACCGGGCGGCAGTTCCGCGCCGCCCGGTTCGGGCTGTTCGGGGCCTCCGGGGGTGACCGGGACGTTCGGGACGTCGCGCGGCTTGTCCGGGTCGAGGCCGCCGGGGCGGTCGTCCGGGTCGCGGGGGTCGACGGGTTCACGCGGGTCAGTCATTGCGGCCGCCTTCCTCCTGGTCGCGGCTCTTGCGGGCTTGGCGGCGCGAGACGACGTTGTCGCTGGCGCCGGTGATCGCCGCGAGGAGCTGTTCCTGAGACACGCTGCGGGTGTCGAAGACGCCGTTGTTGCGGCCGAGGCGCAGCACCGCGATGCGGTCGGCGACCGCCATCACGTCCTCCATGTTGTGGCTGATGACGATGACGCCGAGCCCGCGGTCGCGGAGCCGTTCGATGAGGTCGAGGACCTGCGCGGTCTGTTCGACGCCGAGGGCGGCGGTGGGCTCGTCGAGCATGACGATCTTGGGTTCGCCGAGCAGCGACCGGGAGATCGCCACGCTCTGGCGCTGGCCGCCGGACAGCGAGGCGACCGGGATGCGCACGCTGGGGATCTTCACGGACAGCGTGCGCAGCAGTTCGGTGGCCTGGCGTTCCATCCCGACTTCGTCGAGGACGAAGCCGCCCTGCTTGATCTCGCGGCCGAGGAACAGGTTGGCGACGACGTCGAGGTTGTCGCACAGCGCGAGGTCCTGGTACACGGTGGCGATGCCGAGGGCCTGCGCCTCGTGCGGCTTGCCGATGCCGACCTTGCGGCCCTCCCAGCGGATTTCGCCGCTGTCCGGCGGGCCGACGCCGGCGATGACCTTGATCAGGGTGGACTTGCCGGCGCCGTTGTCGCCGACGAGCGCGACGACTTCGCCGCGGCCGACCTCGAGTTCGATGTCGCTGAGGGCCTGGACGGCGCCGTAGCGCTTGGAGATGCCGGTCAGCGACAGGACCGGGTCGGTGGGGCGCGTGGATACGTCGGACATGGTCACCGCCTCCTCGTCAGCCGATGCCTGCGGCTTTGCAGGCCGCGGCGAAGTCGGGTGTGCAGATTTCGGCGACCGTGTAGTACGGCGGCTGCGCGACGGTCGTCGCGACGTTGTCCTTGGTGACCGGGATCGGGGTGAGGATGGTCGCGGGCACGGTCACGGTGCCGTTGTTCTTCGTGGTGTTGGCGGGGATCTTCTCGCCGGTGGCCGCGGCGATCGCCATCTCGGCGGCGGCGTTCGCCTCGGGCAGGTACGGCTTGAAGACGGTCATGTACTGGTCGCCGACCACGATGCGCTGGACGGCGGCGAGTTCGGCGTCCTGGCCGGTGACCGGCGGGACGGGGTTGAAGCCGGCCGCCTTGAGCGCGGCGATCGCGCCGCCGGCCATGCCGTCGTTGGCGACGTACGCGCCGATCACCCGGCCCGGGCCGCCGAGCGCGGTGATCGCCTGCTCGGTCTCCTGCTGGGCCTTGTCGTTGGACCAGTCGGGGGTGTCGTATTCGCGGCCGATGACGACCTGCCCGTCGAGCACGCTGTGCGCGCCGCGCTTGTACTCGGCGGCGTTGGGGTCGGTGGGCGATCCGTTGATCATGATGATCGGGCCGCGCTTGGGGTCGCCGCCGCGCTTGAGCGCCTCGACCAGCGAGGTGCCCTGGAGCCGGCCGACGGTCTCGTTGTCGAACGAGACGTAGCCGCTGATCGGGCCCTCGGCGAGGCGGTCGTACGCGATGACCGGGATGCCCTTGGCCTTGGCCGAGCTGACGATCGACGCGGCGGCCTTGGTGTCGACGGAGTCCAGCACGAGGACGTCGATGCCGTTGGTGAACATCGCTTCGGCTTGCTGCTGCTGGATGTTGGTCTGCTGTTGGGCGTTGCCGTACAGGACTTGGCATTTGGGGCACAGCTGGGCGACTCGGGCCTCGAAGAACGGCTTGTCGAACCGCTCGTAGCGGGCGGTCTTGCTCTCCGGCAGGAGGAGGCCGATTTTGAAGCCCTGTTCGACGCTGGCGCCGGTGCCGCCCTTCTGCGTCTTCTCCGCCTGCTTGGCTTTGCCGCACGCGCCGGCGGACAGGACCAGCGCGACGGCGAGGACCACCGCCGGGCCGCGCCGGAGCAGCCGCCGGACGGGTAGTAGAGCCGTCGTCACGCAGGCCTCCCTGGCACCGGGTTCGGAGAGCGGATCCGTTGCTGGCGGATCCCTCCGGGTTCAGGGGAAGTGCATGCCCGATCCCGCACGGAAAATCAGATAATCCACCCAACACGACCTGTTTGGCGGACAGCGGGGGCTCAACGGGAGGAGCGGCTCACAGGCGCGGGTTCCAGCGCTTTCCGATCAGCGCCTGCTCGACGAGGGCGACCTCGCGTTCGAGGGCGGCGGCGCGGGAGCCTTCGTACTCGTACATGCGCAGCAGGGCTTCCACGACGTGGATGTCGACGCGGTCGCGCAGGTCGGCGCGTGCGGTGCCGTAGCCGTGCCGGGCGGCCTGGAGGGCCGCCTCGACGTGCTGGCGGGCCATGCGGGCGAGCAGTTCGGGGTGGCGCTTGAGCACGTCGTGGCGCCGGTAGCCGGGCGGGCACAGGTCGTACAGCCACGCGACGGCCGTCTCCGACCAGCCCTCCACCCCGGGCGGCCGCACCCCGCGCGGCCACCCGGCCGGGGCGACCCCGTCCTGCCCGCCCCCGGCACGCTCGAAGCGCCCAGGCCGCTCCCACCCGGGCCGCTCGTCGGCGCCCCCGGCCGCACCCTGTCCGCGCTCTTCGTACATACATTCGATTATGACCCCTCTCTGACCGAAAACCCACCGCACCCCGACCGAAAACCGCCGATGGAGGACGGGGCGTGACGAGGGAGGACAGAGGGTGCCGGATGACGGGCCGAGGTGGGGACCGGGGGGGAAGCACCGACGCCCGACCCGCCCCGCACTCGACACGACCGCGACAGGAGACGGAGACGGAGACGGCCGACCAGCGGCCCGAGCCCCACGGGACGGCAAGACCGCCGGGCTGCGCGTGGCATCCGCACGCCGCGGTAGGCCCGCTCAGCGGTGCGGCACGACGGCGGGTGGGGTGGCGGTGCGGTGGGTGGTGCGGGGTGGTGGGGAGGCCGGGGCGGTGGGTCGAGTCCCTGCTTCGGGCTCTCGACGCCGGGGGGCGGTCGCGCCGTCGCCAGGGGGCCGGTTCAGGCGGGCGTGTCCGCGACGGGCGGCGCGGGCGGTCGGAGGTCCGGTCCGCCCTGACATCCGGTCGCGGCCCGCCGCCTTCACGGTCGCCGAACAACACGCCGGCGGCGTTCTGCGGCTCCTCGCGCGGCCCGAAACGCGGCCGGGCCGGTCCCCCGGAGGGAACCGGCCCGGCCTCGTCTCACCTGCTCACCGAGGGCCGCCCGTCAGGTGGCCCCCGGTCGTCACTTCGCGACGAGGGAGCGGAGCACGTACTGCATGATGCCGCCGTTGCGGTAGTAGTCCGCCTCGCCGGGGGTGTCGATGCGGACGACCGCGTCGAACTCGACGCCGGTGTCCGTGGTGACCTTGACGGTCTTCGGGGTCCGGCCCTCGTTCAGCTCGGTGATGCCCGCGATCGCGAAGGTCTCGGTGCCGGTGAGGCCCAGCGTGTCGGCGGTGTGGCCGGCCGGGAACTGCAGCGGGACGACGCCCATGCCGATGAGGTTCGAGCGGTGGATGCGCTCGTACGACTCGGCGATGACCGCCTTGACGCCCAGCAGCGACGTGCCCTTGGCCGCCCAGTCGCGCGACGAGCCCGAGCCGTACTCCTTGCCCGCCAGGACGACCAGCGGGATGCCCGCCTCCTGGTAGTTGACCGAGGCGTCGTAGATCGTCGACACCGGGGCATCCGCAGCCTGGGAGGCCTGGGTGAAGTCGCGGGTGAGGCCGCCCTCGGTGCCCGGCGCGATCTGGTTGCGCAGGCGGATGTTGGCGAACGTGCCCCGGATCATCACCTCGTGGTTGCCGCGGCGCGACCCGTACGAGTTGAAGTCCTTGCGCTCCACACCGTGCTCGGCGAGGTAGATGCCCGCCGGGCTGTCGGCCTTGATGTTGCCGGCCGGCGAGATGTGGTCGGTGGTGACCGAGTCGCCGAGCTTGGCGAGCACGCGGGCGCCGGAGATGTCGGCGACCGGCGTCAGGTCCATCGTCATGCCCTCGAAGTACGTGGGCTTGCGCACGTACGTCGACTGCGGGTCCCACTCGAAGGTGTCGCCCGTCGGCACCTCCAGCGACTGCCAGCGGTGGTCGCCCGCGAACACGTCGGCGTAGGACGCGGTGAACATGTCCTGGTCGATCGAGGACGCGACGGTGTCCGCGACCTCCTGGTCGGACGGCCAGATGTCGGCCAGGTACACCGGCTTGCCGTCGGCGTCGACGCCGAGCGCCTCGGTGGTGATGTCGACGTCCATCGACCCGGCGATCGCGTAGGCGACGACGAGCGGCGGCGACGCGAGGTAGTTCATCTTCACGTCCGGGTTGATCCGGCCCTCGAAGTTGCGGTTGCCGGAGAGCACCGACACCGCGGCCAGGTCGGACGCGTTGACCGCGGCGGAGACCTCCTCGGGCAGCGGGCCCGAGTTGCCGATGCAGGTCACGCAGCCGTAGCCGACCAGGTTGAAGCCCAGCTTCTCCATGTACGGGAGCAGGCCGGCCTTCTCGTAGTAGTCCATGACGACCTTCGACCCGGGGGCGAGGGTGGTCTTGACCCACGGCTTGACGGTGAGGCCGCGCTCGACCGCCTTCTTGGCCAGCAGGGCGGCGCCCAGCATGACCGACGGGTTCGAGGTGTTGGTGCAGGAGGTGATCGACGCGATCACGACGGCGCCGTGGTCGATCGTGTAGGTGCTGCCGTCGGCCGCCTGGACGGTGGTCGGCTTCGACGCGCGGGTGCCGTTCAGCGCGGGGGCGTCGGACGCCGGGAACGACTCGACCTCGGCCTCGTCGATGTCCTTGACGTAGTCCGGCAGCGCGGCGCGGAACTTGGCCTTGGCCTCGGTCAGCACGACGCGGTCCTGCGGGCGCTTCGGGCCGGAGATCGACGGCACGACGGACGCCACGTCCAGCTCGATGTACTCGGAGTACTCCGGCTCGCGGGCCGGGTCGTGCCAGATGCCCTGCTCCTTGGCGTACGCCTCGACGAGCGCGAGCTGCTGGGCCGGACGGCCGGTCAGGCGCAGGTAGTTGATGGTCTCGGCGTCGATCGGGAAGATCGCGCAGGTCGAGCCGAACTCCGGCGACATGTTGCCGAGGGTGGCGCGGTTGGCCAGCGGTACCGCGCCGACGCCCTCGCCGTAGAACTCGACGAACTTGCCGACCACGCCGTGCTTGCGCAGCATGTCGGTGATCGTGAGGACCAGGTCGGTGGCGGTGACGCCGGGCTGCAGCTTGCCGGTCAGCTTGAAGCCGACGACGCGCGGGATGAGCATCGAGACCGGCTGGCCGAGCATCGCGGCCTCGGCCTCGATGCCGCCGACGCCCCAGCCGAGCACGCCGAGGCCGTTGACCATCGTGGTGTGCGAGTCGGTGCCGACGCAGGTGTCGGGGTAGGCCTGGCCGTTGCGGACCATGACGGTGCGGGCGAGGCGCTCGATGTTGACCTGGTGCACGATGCCGGTGCCGGGCGGCACGACGGCGAACTCGTTGAACGCGGTCTGGCCCCAGCGCAGGAACTGGTAGCGCTCCTTGTTGCGGCCGTACTCGATGTCGGTGTTGATTTCGAACGCGTCCTGGCGGCCGAAGACGTCCGCGATGACGGAGTGGTCGATGACCATCTCGGCGGGCGCGAGCGGGTTGATCTTGGCCGGGTCGCCGCCCAGTTCCTTGACCGCCTCGCGCATGGTGGCGAGGTCGACGACGCAGGGGACGCCGGTGAAGTCCTGCATGATCACGCGGGCCGGCGTGAACTGGATCTCCTCGCTCGGCTCGGCGTTGGGGTCCCAGCCGCCGAGCGCCCGGATGTGGTCGGCGGTGATGTTGGCGCCGTCCTCGGTGCGGAGCAGGTTCTCCAGCAGGATCTTCAGGCTGTAGGGCAGGCGGGCGCTGCCTTCGACCTTGTCCAGCTTGAAGATCTCGTACGACTCGTCGCCCACGTTCAGCGTGGTGCGGGCGTCGAAGCTGTTCGCGGACACGAGTGCTCCTATCTCGGACACCTTGCCGCGGCGCCCGGGTCGGCCGGGGCAAGGCCCTACGTTTATCTTGATGTCGAGAGAACTCTACTCTACGACGCCGGACGCCCGGACCGCGGACCGCCGTCCGGCGTGCCGCCGGGCATGTCTTTCGCACCCGCCCGGCCCTACGATGCCGCGGACGCCGCCGAAGGCGGCGCGGCATCGTGGATCGCGGCGGTTCCCCGCAGGATCCCAGGCCCGTCAGGGGGCGGCATGGAGCGGATGCGGATCGGCGTGCTCGGCGCGGCACGGATCGCGCCCGCGGCGTTGGTCAAACCGGGACGGCTGATACCCGAGGTGACCGTGGCCGCGGTCGCGGCCCGGGACGCGGGCCGGGCCGAGGCGTTCGCGCGCAAGCACGGCATACGCACCGTGCATGCCTCGTACGCCGACCTCCTCGCCGACCCGCAGCTGGACGCCGTCTACATCCCGCTGCCCAACGGCCTGCACGCCGAGTGGACGATGCGCGCCCTGGAAGCGGGCAAGCACGTGCTGTGCGAGAAGCCGATGACGGCGAACGAGACGGAGGCCCGCCAGGTCGCCGCGGCCGCCGAGCGCACCGGACTGGTGTGCATGGAGGCTTTCCACTACCGGTACCACCCGGTCGCCCGGCGCATGCGCGAGATCCTCGACGAGGACGAGATCGGCCCGGTCCGGCACATTTCCGCGAGCATGTGCTTCCCGCTGCCCAGCCTCGGCGACATCCGCTACGCCTACGACCTCGCGGGCGGCGCGCTCATGGACGCGGGCTGCTACCCGGTGAACGCGCTCCGCATGCTGGCCCCCACCGCCGCGGGCGCGCGGATCGAGGTGGTCGACGCCCGCGCGACGACGCTGCGCCGCGACCGGCGGATCGACCGGGCGATGGAGGCGACGTTCGCGCTGCCCGGCGGCGCCACGGCCGAAGTGCGGTGCTCGATGCTGTCGCGCCGGATGCTCGCGATGACGGCGAAGGTGTTCGGCGAGCGCGGCACCGTCTCGGTGTCGAACTATGTGGCGCCGCAGTACCGCTACCGGTTCACCGTGGAGGCGGGCGGCCGCAAGCGCCGCGAGCATCTGGGGCAGGCCGCCAAGACGTCGTCGTACCAGTACCAGCTGCAGGCGTTCGCGGACGCGGTGCTGCGCGGGACGCCGCCGGCGACGCCCGCGGCGGACGCCGTGGAGACGATGCGCCTGATCGACGGGATCTACCGCAAAGCGGGACTTCCGGTACGCGGCGCTGCGTGAACTTCCCGTCACCCGACGCGAATTTCGGCGGTTGCAGAGGATATTTGCTTTGCCAACGATGCGGACATCGGGACGCCACTGCGGTAGAACGTGTTTCCGCAAGCCGAACCGACGGAGCCGCCGGGGGCCCTCCATGCGCGACGAACCCACCACTCTCGTCTCCCGCCTCGCCCAGCTCGACCAGAAGATCGCGATCAGCGTCGTCTTCGTCGCCGCGATGTTCATGACGGTGCTGGACTCCACGATCGTCAACGTCGCCATTCCGGCCATCGCGACCGAGTTCGGCCAGTCCGCGTCGTCGGTGGCCGGGGTCAACGTCGGGTTCCTGGTGAGCCTGGCGGTGTTCATCTCGGCGGCGGGCTGGCTCGGCGACCGGTTCGGCATGAAGCGGGTGTTCCTGTTCGCGCTCGCCTTGTTCACCGTGGCGTCGGCGCTGTGCGGGCTCGCGCAGAGCCTCGGCCAGCTGGTCGCGTTCCGGGTGCTGCAGGGCGTCGGCGGCGGGCTGCTGACGCCGGTCGGCATGGCGATGATGTTCCGCGCGTTCCCGCCCGCCGAGCGCATGCGCGCGTCCCGGGTGCTGATCGTGCCGACCGCGCTGGCGCCCGCGCTGGGCCCGATCATCGGCGGCTTGATGGTCGACCACGCGTCGTGGAACTGGGTCTTCTACATGAACGTCCCGATCGGCGTCGCCGCCCTCGCGTTCGGCGCGCTGTGCCTGCGCGAGCAGCGCCAGCCCGGCGTGGGGCCGTTCGACCTGCCCGGCTTCGTGCTCGCGGGCGCCGGTCTGGCGAGCGCGCTGTACGCGCTCACCGAGGGCGCGCAGAAGGGCTGGTCGTCGCCGCTGATCGTGGGCACCGGTCTGGGCGGCCTGGCGCTGCTCGGGCTGCTGGTCGTGGTCGAGTCGCGCACCGAGCACCCGATGCTCGACCTGTCGCTGTTCCGCAACCGGTTGTTCTTCACGTGCACGATGGTCACGGTCACCTCGTCGGCGGGCTTCCTCGGCACCGTGTACGTGCTGCCGGTGATGATCCAGAAGGCCCGCGGCCTGGAGGCCACGGACAGCGGCCTGACCACGTTCCCGACCGCGCTCGGCATCATCTGCGCCACCCAACTCGTGTCGCGCTACTACGGCAAGGTCGGCCCGCGCCGGCTGATCGCCGCGGGCCTGAGCGGCACGGCGGTGATGATCGCGCTGCTCACGCAGGTCGGCCCCGACACGAACCTGTGGTGGGTTCGAGCCATTCTGTTCGTCACGGGTTTGTGCCTCTCGCACGTGTTCATGCCGTCCCAGACGGCGGCCTTCGCGGCCGTCCCGCTGCCCCGAATGGGCGCCGCCACAACGCTGTTCAACGTCCAGCGGCAGCTCGGCGCGGCGATCGGCGTCGCGGTGCTGGGCAGCGTGCTGTCCGGGATCGGCATCTTCACCGTGACCCCGCACGGCCTCCAGCCCCAATACTCGGCCTACCACTGGGCGTTCGCGGCCGCGGCGCTGATGGCGGCGGTCGGCGTGGTATTCGCGCTGCTGATCCGGGACCGCGACGCGGCGTCCACGATGGCGGCGCCTGACGCGAATTCGACCCCCGTGGCCGAAAAGGCCGCGGGCGCCCGCTGACGGGCCCCGGGGTTGATCCACGCCGGGACATCACCCCATAGGGTGAGCGCTGTGACGCGGCAAGGACTGGAAGAGTGCACGGACGACGCACCGTCGTCGGACCGGCCGGCACCGGGCGCGGCGCCGCCGGACGGCGCCGTCGTCGAAGGGCCTTCCGGTACCGCGCGCCGCGGTTGGCCGCCGGCGGCCGTGTCCGTGGCGGCATATCTGATGCTGCTCTTCCTGTTCGTGGTGGACGTCGTCGCGGACCGTTCGGTTCCCGGCGCGGTCGCCTTGGGCGTCGTACCACCGCTGTTCGCCGCGCTGTGCACGGTGGCCGCGACGGTCCGCCTGGCGACCGCGGCGACCGCGCTGGCCGCCGTCCTCATCCTGCACTTCGAGCACACCACGCCCGCGGCGAAGGCGATCCATCTGGGGGTGGTCGTCGGCCTCGGCGCGGTCGGCGTATGGGGGTCCGCGACTCGTGCCAGGCACTCGGCGCAGCTCGGCAAAGCCCGTTCGGCCACGCTGATCCTGCAGCGCGCGGTGCTGGAGCCGATACCGGCCGAACTGCCCGGCTACGAAGTGTCGGCGCTGTACCTGCCCGCCGACACCGACGCCAAAGTCGGCGGCGACATGTTCGCCGTCGTGCGGTCCCGGCACGGCATGCGCGTGCTCATGGGCGACGTGCGCGGCAAAGGCATCGGGGCCATCACCACCGCGGCCACGCTGATGGCGTGCTTTCGCGAAGCGGCACACTACGAGCCGAGCCTGCCCGGTCTGGCGGCCCGGCTGGAGGAGCGAATAGCGCAGCTCGACGAGGACCGCGCCGGACCCGCCGACGAACGCTTCGCCACCGCCGTCCTGTTCGCCTTCGACGAGCCGCGCCACCTGCGCATGCTGTCGTGCGGGCACACGCCGCCGGTGCACCTGCGCGGCGGACGCGCGGTCGAACTCGAACTCCCCGTCAACGCACCGCCGCTGGGCACCGCGGGGCTGTACGACGACATCGAGTACGCGGAGTACCGGGTCAGTTACGTCCCCGGCGACGTGCTCGTCGTGGTCACCGACGGCGTGACAGAAGCCCGCGACCCGGCCGGCGGCTTCTACCCGTTCGGCGAACGCCTGGCCCGCTGGGCGCACCACGGCTCGCAGCGCATCGCCCACGAACTCATCACGGACGTGACGATCCACACCGGCGGCCGCATGTCCGACGACGCCGCCGTGCTGGTGGTCCGCCGGGCCCTGCACGACCCTGGAGATCCGGGCGACTCGGGCGACTCGGGCGACTCGCTGACGAAGGCGGCCTGACCCCGGTGGCCCACATCGACCAGTTCTCCGCAGGGCCGGTCACCCCGATCGCGGCGTATCTCGTCGCCTGCGTCGGTTCCGCGCTGGGCCTGGTGTGCACCACCCGGGCCCACGGCGCGCACGGCTGGGCCCGCCGACGCTGGTTCGCCCTCGGCGCGTTCGCCATCGGCGGCACGGGCATCTGGGCGACGCACTTCGTCGCGATGCTCGGCTTCGCCGTCGGCGGCACCCCGATCCGCTACGACGTCGCCCTCACGATGGCCAGTCTCGTCGTCGCCGTCGCGGTGGTCGCCGCGGGCTTGAGCATCGCCGCCCGCGACACGGGCCGGCCGCTGGTCCTCGCGGCGGGCGGCACCGTCACCGGGTGCGGCATCGCGACGATGCACTACGTCGGCATGGCCGCGATGCGCATGCGCGGGCACGCGTCGTATGCCCCGGGCACGGTCGCCCTGTCGGTGATGGTCGCGGTGGTCGCCGCGACGATCGCCCTGTACGCGGCGCTCAACGTGCGCAGCCTCGGCTCGATCGCGGGCGCGGCCCTGGCGATGGGCGTCGCCGTCGGCGGCATGCACTACATGGGCATGACCGCGATCTCGGTGCGTCTGGCGCCCGCCGACGCGCCGCTGACCGGCGCCGACTCGCCGCACCTGCTGCTGCCGCTGGTCATCGGGCTGACCGTGTGCACGGTCGCGGCACTGTTCCTGGTCGGCTGGCATCCGGCACCGGTCGAGGACGACGAGGGCGAGGACGAGGCGGTGGAGCCGTCCGCGCCGGAGGCCGCCGGGCCGGTCACGATCGAGCGGATCCCCGCCGGGGAGTAGCCGGCGCGCCGTCTTCGTCGCCCTCACCCCGGCCGGCCGGACAGCCGTCACCGGGGCCTTCGCCGGCCGCCTGCGCTCCCCCGGGTCTCCCGCCCGGGTCCTCAGGCCGAGATGTAATGCAGGATCACGTTGTGGACGTGCTTGCTCTTCTCCTCGCCGCGGAACTCGACCTCGTAATTGTGGTGGCCGACGCCGATCGCTATGTGGCCGGAGGAGAAGAACGAGCCCGCGAAGGACTTGTTCGACACCATCGAGATGCTGCTGATCTTGGAGTAGGGGATCGACGTGATGGCGATCTTCTTCCCCACGAAGCTGTTGTCCTGGATGATCACGCGGCGGTCGGTCAGGCCGATGAAGCCGGTGCCCACGCCGATCGCGTCGTAGACGGCGATCACTTGCTCGCCGGGCATGAGGCCGCTCTGGATCTTCTCCAGCTGTTCCCGCCGGTCGTACGCGATATTCCCGCTCATACCCGGCAGCGTAGCGGCGGGTCCGGGCTTCCCGTCAGGGTGCCCGCCACTCCCCCGTGGCCTGGAGGTGCTCCAGCGCGGCGGTGAACGGGCCGATGTCCAGGCCCTGTTCGGCGAGCCAGCCGTCGGAGTAGTAGGAGTGGGCGTAGCGTTCGCCGCCGTCGCACAGCAGCGTGACGATGGAGCCGGTGCGTCCGGCCGCCCGCATTTCCGCGACGAGCTGCAGCGCGCCCCACAGGTTGGTGCCCGTCGACCCGCCCGCCTTGCGGCCGGTCAGCCGGTGCAGGTGCCGCATCGCGGCGATGGACGCCGCGTCCGGGACCTTGAGCATGCGTTCGACGACCTCGGGCACGAAGCTCGGCTCCACGCGCGGCCGGCCGATGCCCTCGATGCGGGAGGCGGCGTTGACCGTGTAGCCGGGGTCGTGGCCCGTCCAGCCGTCGAAGAAGGCCGAGTTCTCCGGGTCGACGACCATCAGGCACGTGTCGTGGCACTGGTAGTGGACGTACCGGCCGATCGTCGCGCTGGTGCCGCCGGTGCCCGCGCTGACCACGATCCACGTCGGGATCGGGTGCCGCTCCTCCGCCATCTGGCCGAAGATCGACTCGGCGATGTTGTTGTTGCCGCGCCAGTCGGTGGCGCGTTCGGCATACGTGAACTGGTCCATGTAGTGGCCGCCGGTCTCCTCGGCGAGGCGCCGGGAGACGTCGTACACCGTCGCCGGGTCGTCGACGAGGTGGCAGGTGCCGCCGTAGAACTCGATCAGCTCGATCTTCTCCGGGCTGGTCTTCTTGCTCATCACCGCGATGAACGGCAGGCCGAGCATGCGCGCGAAGTACGCCTCGGACACCGCGGTCGACCCGGACGACGCCTCGATGACCGTGGTGCCCTCGCGGATCCAGCCGTTGCACAGCCCGTAGAGGAACAGCGAGCGGGCCAGCCGGTGCTTGAGGCTGCCGGTCGGGTGCGTCGACTCGTCCTTCAGGTACAGGTCGATGCCCCACTCGGGCGGCAGCGGATAGACGAGCAGGTGGGTGTCCGCCGAGCGGTTCGCGTCCGCGTTGACCTTGCGCACCGCTTCGCTGACCCATCCGCGGGTGCGGCTGCAGACGCGGTCCACGTCCTGTCCGGCCACCGGCTGCATGCCCACTGCGACTCCTCGAGGATGATCGATTGCGCACCAGCGTACGACCCGGCCGAGAAATTTCCGCCGACCGTGTGACACACCTCCGCCGTCGCAGCGTCGGAACGGGTGTAGGCCCACAGCGGCCCAGAAAGCACCACAACGAGCCATACGGCGACGAGGGCGAGGCGATGGCAACAGACCCGGACGAATTCCTGGAATTCGCCACGGCGCGCAGCGCACAGCTTTTCCGCACGGCGTGGCTGCTGAGCGGCGACTGGCATCTCGCGGAAGACCTGGTGCAGATCACGCTCGGGAAGCTCTACCGGTCGTGGAAGCGCGTGAAGGCCGCGGACAGTCCCGACGCGTACGCACGCACCGTGCTGACCCGCAGCTACCTGTCCTGGCGGCGGCGGCGCAGCAGCACCGAGACCGCGTACGGCAGCATCCCCGAGGCGGCGGGCCGGGAACTCGACCCGGCGCTGCGGATGACCCTGCTGAAGGGACTGGCGCAGCTGTCCCCCAAGGACCGCACGGTCCTGGTGCTGCGCTACTGGGAGGACCTGAGCGTCGAGCAGACGGCCCGGCAGATGGGCTGTTCGCAGGGTGCGGTGCGGAACCGGACGATGCGCGCGCTGGAGCGGCTGCGCGGCGTCCTGGGCACCGACCTCCAGCACTTGGCGGCGGCGTGAGCGCCGACCGCCCCACGCGAGACAGCAGTGGCCGCGGCCCGGGTTCCGGGCGGGCCGGGCCCGCCGGAACGGCCGTACGGCGGGACCACACCCCGAGCATTTCCGCGCGCCGCGCCGTACGGCGGCACGCGACCCACGCATCCGGACGCACCCAGGAGACGGTGACCCGATGACCAACCAGTACGAAACCCCCGAGGCGGAAAGCCTGTCCTCGGCCATGCACGCGGCGACGTCCGCGTTCCAGCCGCCGACGGCCGCCCTCGTGCGCGGCGGTATGGCGCGCGGCAAGAAGTTCCAGTCGCTCCGCCGCATGCAGGTGGCGGGCGCGGCGTTCGCGGTCGTCGCGGCGGCGGGCGTCGGCACGGCCGTGCTCTCCACCAGCAGCGGCGGCGACCAGAAGGCATCGGTCGCGGCGCAGCCCCCCGCGGTGAGCCAGGCCGCTCCGCAGCAGGCGCCGCAGCCGGCCAAGCTCACCGCGCAGGCGGCGCTGGACGCGCTGAAGCAGTTGCTGCCGGCCGGGTACACGGTGTCCGACGTGAAGCTGCGGGACGCCGACACCGGGGCGCGCGGCGACACGAGCGTGTCGGTGGAGGCGCTGGTCGACCCGGGCGACGGCAAGGCCACGACGCTCTACCTGGCGCTGCGTCCGGGCGCGACCGCGGGCGACAACGCCTGCTGGACGTTCACCGCCGGCACCGGCATCTGGTGCAAGAACGAGACCCTGCCGAACGGCACACTGCGTCTCGAGCAGAACCGCGAGTACCCGGCGTCGGAGAGCACCGCCGACGGCAAGGCCGGCATCAACGGCCGTGGCGCCAAGGTGTGGAGCGTGAGCCTGTCCCGCACCGACGGTGTGGCCGTCTACGCGAACACCACCAACGCCGCGGGCGAGAAGACCGGCAAGGACGTCCGCACCGACCCGCCGCTGACGACCGACCAGCTCAAGGCGATCGTCACCGCGCCGGTGTGGAACACCCTGGCCGGGCCGGACAGTATGGCCTCGGTCCAAATGCCGAAGTCGGGCGACCGGCCGCAGACCAAGGACCTGCCGGACCCGGAGAAGGCGGCGGCCGGCGCCGCGGCCGCGAACGGCGGGGCCGGCAAGAACGGCTGACCATCCGATCGGCCGGAGGGCCCGCTGCGTGTGCTGTCCGCACGCGGCGGGCCCTCCGCATGCGCCCGTCCGCACAACCCGTTGGGCCGGACGGCGCAGTCGGGCGGATCACGCGGATGCAGCAATGCGGGTGTGATGCAGCGATGCATTGAGTACCAGACCGTCCGACGTGTCTTTCGTAGGAGGTTCTGGTGCCGTACGGATCCGTTTCCGCCCCTGGGGGCGTCCTGGCCGCGACCGGCCTCGCGACCGGGCAGGTCTGGCTGGTCGTCGTCAGCCTGCTGCTGGTCCTGGCCGGTGTGCTGCTCGTCCGTCTGTCCTTCCGCCGCGGCCGCAGCCCGTTCGCACGGTGACGGCGCAGGCTGCGCTTCAAGGACGGTGGCCCGGCGTCGGCGTCCTGCCGCGGGCCTGGCACGGCTCGTCCTGGCGGCTCGTGGTCTTGGGCGTACTGCCCTGTGCCGCGTTCACCGCCTGGGGCCTGGCGCATGCGGTCGCGGTGCTGAGCGGCCTGGGCCACGGGGAGATGTCCGGCGTGCTGGCGATGCCGTGGCTGGTGTCCTTCTTCCTGCTGTGGTGGGTCCCGGTGTCGTGGCTCGAACGCCCGCGCAGACCGGCCTCCGCCGCCGGACAGGCGGACGTCGACGCGCTGACCGTCACCGTCCAGGTGCCCGTGTACAACGAAGACCCGGGCGCGCTGCGCGCCTGCCTGCACTCCGTCCTCGTGCAGTCCCGGCAGGTGGCCCGGGTGCGCGTGGTCGACGACGGCTCCGTCCACCCGGACGGCACGCCGATGGACTACGCCGACGTCCGGGCGGAACTGTTCGAACGCGCCGCGGCCATCGGCGTCGAGGTGACGTGGGACCGCACCGTGAACCGCGGCAAACGGCACGCCCAGATGTACGTCCTCGCCGACGACGACGCCGACATCTTCGTCACCCTCGACAGTGATTCCGTCCTGGACGCGGAAGCCGTCGCGGAAGGGCTCAAACCGTTCGCCGACCCCGGCGTGCAGTCCGTCGCGGGGCAGGTCGTCGTCCTCAACCACGACGCCAACGCCCTCACGCGGCTGATCAACCTGCTGTACCTGCCGTTCACCCGCGGCCTGCGCAGCGCCCAGTCGGTGCTGCGCCGGGTCACCATCAACTCCGGGACCCTGGCGTTCTACCGGGCCGACGTGGTCCGCAACGCCGCCGGGGCCTACGAGAACGAGCAGTTCCGCGGGCGCCCCATGCAGATGAACGACGACTCCATGCTCACCTTCTACGCGCTCCTCGCCGGCGACACCGTGCACCAGCCGTCGTCGCTGGTCTTCACCCTCGCCCCCGAACGGTTCCGGCATTACATGCGCCAGCAGATGCGTTGGATGCGCGGCACGACCGTGCGCCACCTGTGGTGGCTGCGTTACATGCCGGCGAACGGCGTCGTGTTCTGGAGCACCGTCGGCGAATACCTGCACCTCGTCCTCGGCATCACGATCCCCGCCGTGCTGATCGTGGTCCCCGAATACCGGGCGCACCTCGGCACCGTCGCCGTCCTCGCCCTGGCCATCGGCGTCGCCATGAGCTACCTGACGGCATTGCGCCTGTTCACCGTGACCCGCACCGACATGACCGGGACGCAGACGGCCCTGCTGTTCGCCGCCGCACCGATCGCGGCGCTGTGGCGGGCGGTGCTCCTGCGGCCGGTCTACTGGTACGCCATGGCGACGTGCACCCGGATCAGCCGCTGGGGCACCCGGGACGGCGTCGAAGTCCGGCTGTGACCCGGCAGCGCGCCTCCCCCCGGCGTTCTCCCGGCGCGCCCGCGGTGACAAGCTGTGCCTCCGGCAGACCGGAAGGGGCAGTGGACGGGTGTTCGACCAAAGCAGCGACGAGCGGGCCGCGCGGATACTGGAGGTCTTCGACACGGCCTTCGGCGGCCTGATAGCCGACGACCCGGCCGCGTTCCGGGTCAAGTTCCGCAAGATGGCGGCGTCGGCGTTCGCGTTCTACCGCGGCACGGCGTGCCTGTACTACGCCGACATGGACGGGCTCGCCAACCCCTACATCGGCGACCGCACCGGCCGCGTGTGGATCCACGGCGACCTGCACGCGGAGAACTTCGGCACCTACCTCAATGCCGACGGGCGACTCGTCTTCAACGTCAACGACTTCGACGAGGCCTACGTCGGTCCTTTTGTCTGGGATGTCCAGCGCTTCGCCGCGAGCCTCGCGCTGATCGGGTACGCGAAGGCGCTCAGCGACGACGTGATCGGCGACCTGGTCGGCGCGTACGCGCGCGCCTACCGCAAGCAGATCATCCTGCTCACCGACGACCCGGCGAGCGCGCAGACCGCGCTGACGCTGAGCACCGCGTCCGGCCCGCTGCTCGACGTGCTGCACCAGGCGCGGCTGCAGACCCGGGTCGGGCTGCTGGACGAGCAGACCGTCGTGGCCGGCTACGACCGCCGCTTCGCCATGTCCGGCGGCGCGTTCCCGCTCGACGACGAGACCCGCAAGACGGTGCTGGAGGCCTTCGGGCGCTACCTGGCGACGACGCCGGATTCGACCCGGGACCGGCCGGAGCGCTACGAGGTCAAGGACGTCGTCGGACGCCGCGGCGTGGGCATCGGCAGCGCGGGCCTGCCGTCGTACAACCTGCTCATCGAGGGCAACACCGAGGCCCTCGAGAACGACGTGATCCTGTACATGAAGCAGGGCCAGGTCCCGGCGGTGAGCCGGCACGTCACCGACCCGGCGGTGCGCTCCTACTTCGCGCACGAGGGCCACCGCACGGTGATCTCGCAGCGGGCACTGCAAGCCCACGCGGACCCGTGGCTGGGGTACACGGACATCGGCGGCATCGGCCAGCTCGTCGCCGAAGTGTCGCCGTACGCCAACGACTTGGACTGGTCGGCGCTCAACGAGCCGGCCGCGATCCACGACGTCGTCGAGTACCTCGCCCGTGCGACGGCCACGATGCACGCGGTGGCCGACGAGGCGGGCAGCGGGCATTCGCTGGTGCCGTTCTCCACCGAGCACGCGATCCGCGACGCGATCGAGCCCGACGAGGAGGCGTTCGTCGCGCACCTCACCGCGTTCGCGCACGACTACGCGGCGCGGACGCGCGCGGACCACGCGCTGTTCGTCGACCTGTTCCGCAACAACCGGATATCGGGGCTGTAGGTCCGCACGCGACCGGCAAGGCGGGGGCGGCGCGCGGCAAGCGCGCCGCCCCCGCCGCGGTTCACGCGCCGATGGCGCTCAGGAGCATCGGCAAGGCCGTCCAGATCTCCGGCTCCCAGTAGTCCCAGCCGTGCTGGCCGGCGGCGGCGCAGACGGTGGCGGGGATGCCGAGACTGCCGAGTTCGGCGACGAAGTCCTGGTTCTGGGCACGGATGTTGCGTTCCACGAACGCGGCGACGCCGTCGTTGCCGGCGGCCGGACTCGTGCAGCGGGCCGCGGGCATGCGGGGTGTGGTGGCGGTGCCGGTCCAGGTCCAGTTGCGCGGGGCGTCGGAGCCGTTGCCGTAGTAGACGTACAGCGGGGTGCCGCGCAGTCCGGCCGCGTTGCCGATCGCGCTGTTCTCCTTCCACAGGCGCTGCTGGCGCAGGTCGGTGGGGTCGGTCGTGTAGAACGGGTAGCCGGGTTCGCCGTTGACGCGCTTCCAGTCGACCGGCACGTCGCACGCCGCCGCGCCCCACTTGACGACGCTCGGGCCTTGCAGGAGTTCGTCGGCGTCGTAGTGGAGCATGTTGACGGCGCCGCTGAGTTCGGCGACGGCCTTGAAGTGGCCGGGGTGCTTTCCGGCCAGCATCATCGCGCCGCCGCCGCCCATGGAGATGCCGAGGACGGCACGCTGGTCGTTGGCGCGGTACTGGGATTCGAGGATCTGGCTGACCTCGTCGACGACGTAGTCCTCCCAGTCGGGCGGCTGGGATTCGTCGCCGTAGTTCCACCAGTTGGTGTAGGAGCTGCACTTGCTGGTCTGCGGCATGACGACCATCGCGTCCTTGTCCGCGGTCATCTCCTCGATGTGCGTGTTGGTGGTGTAGCTGGTGTGGTCGTCCCCGCCGCCGTGCAGCAGCCACAGCGTCGGCCACGTGCGGGTCGCGGTCTTGGACCAGCCGACGGGCAGCAGGACGCGTACCCACTTGACGGCGGCGTCGGTCGACGGCGAGCGGATGCCGATGTCGATGACCCGCTTCACCGGGTCGGTGCTGTTGTGCGGGTACGCGTCGGTGTCGGGATAGGCCTCCCACAACACCGATGCGGGATTGGTGTCGGTGGCGGCATGCGACGTCGTCGCCGCGGCGCCCAGACCGAGGAACGACGCCAGCAAGGCGAGCACGAGGGACAGGCCGACACGTCGGCGGGGAACGGCGGATCCGGGAGGCATGACGATCTCCTTCGGGCATGGGGACGGCTCTCGGGTATCCGTGCGCACCGCAGCCTGGTGGCGTCGACACGTGTGACACAAGACATGATTCAGTCGAGCGCTTGAGAGATTTATCCGGGCGTGACGGCGGCGTTCCGCACGGGTGGCACGGAGTTCAGCGTCCGACGAACGCGTCGGCGAGATAGCGGCGGAACGTCAGGCGCCCGCAGGCGGCGACCGCCACCGAGGCGAACCCGAGCCGCGCGTGGGCCTGGTCGACCGCGGCTCGCGCTTCCGCGAGCCGGTCTTCGGCCGTGCGCACAGCGGAGGCGGCGGCGATCGTCTCGGCGACTTGCAGGCGTTCGAGATGCCGCTGCCGGTCGTCGGCGTCCGCGTCCAGGTCGGCGAACTCGCGCAGCGCCGCGGTCCGGGCGTCGTGGCTTTGACGGGCGAGGTCGAGGCGGTGGTCGGCACGGCGCCGGTGCAGGGTTTGCGCGTCGGCGTAGGGCAGCGCGCCGGGGAGGCGGGTGCGGATGTCGTCGGCGAGGTTGTCCCGCCACTCCTGGAGGGCGCGGGCCAGCGCGGGCACCATGCCCGCGACCCGCACCGACCCGCGCGGTCCGGTGACCACGACTTGCAGGCGCTCTTTCGCCTGCGTCGGGACCACGGACGTGACGCGCGTGAAGTCGGCCGCGGTGGCAATGCCTTCGTCGGCGAGCCGGGCGGCGCAGCGTTCGCCGAGGAGGTCCGCGGGCAGCGGCTCGGCAGCCAGCGCATCGCGCAGCAGACGCTCCTGGAGGTCGCGCAGGGCCTGGAGTTCCTCGCGGGCGGCGGACGCGTCGAGGGCGTCGCGCCGGCGCCGCAGGTCGCGGAGCTGCCCGTCGAGGCGTGCTCGGGCAGCGTCGCGCGCGGTCCGGCTGCGCGCGGCGAGTCCGGCGGCTTCGGCGTCGAAGCGGGCCACGGTCTTGTCGAACTGCTCCCGTGCTTCGTCCAGCAGGCGCCGATGCCGCCGCGCGACGCTCAGGCACACCGTGTGGTCGGTCTCGGCGGCGGCCTGCTCGGCCGCCATGGCGTCCCGCGTCTGCATTTCGGCACTCGCCAGGTAGGCCGCCCGCAGCCGGTGATGCACCACGGGCACCGCCGCCGACGCGGCGAGGATCACGACGATGTCGAGAACCAACGACGGATAAGCCCCGGCCATTGCGAACACCGCCGCCAGGACGAGAACGGGAAGACCGACGGCGGCAAGGCGGGCGGTCCAGCGGACGGACGCGGGGGTGTGGGAGAAGGAGGCGGGCGGGGAGGGCACGGCGGACCGGCCGACCGACGGCGGGGACGCGGGGGTGTGGGAGAAGGAGGCGGGCGGGGAGGGCACGGCGGACCGGCCGACCGACGGCGGGGACGCGGAGGCACCAGCCGACGAAGCGCCGGACGAACCCGCGGGCGAGAGCCCGGCAGAGCTGCCTCCCGACGCCCGCAGGCGAGGCGCGATCGGCGGAACCGCCCAGCCGGCGGAGGAGGATGGCGGACCGGGCCGGGGAGCGGCACCGCCGACCGGTGTCGGGCCGGCCCCAGGGCCGACGCGGCTGCCCGTCCGGCCTGACGAACCACCCACCCCGCCTGCTTGTGCGGGGGAACCACCCCGGGGCCCCGGGCCAGGCCCGCCCCCCGGCGACGCGGGCGAGCCGCCGCCACTCCCGTCCCCTGGGGTCCGGCGTCCGCGCGCCGTCCCCAACCCCGTCGCCCGCGCCGGCTGCGAACCGCCGCGCTCCCCCAACCCCGTTGCCTGAGCCAGCCACCCTGGCAACCCCGGGGCCTCCGGCGTCGCCGCCCGGGCAGGCGGAACCCCGGGCCCGCCCCCGCGTCCCACCCTCCCGCTCCGCAAGTCCGGCGCCCCACCCCCACCCAGCGCCCCCACCTCTCCCACCGGCCGCGCCGCCCAGAACGCCAGTCGTGCGTAGGCATCGGCAAGCTCCGGTACAGCGCAGGCAATCGCCGCCCAGCGGTCCGACGCAGCCGGGGACGCATAGTCCTCCGCCTTCAGCAGCAGGTGCTCGCCGCCCTCCTCGTGGAACTGCTTCCACAGCTGCGGTTTGCGGGCTAGGGTGCGCAGGCCCAGGTGGATCACGTGGGCCGAGAAACGGTCGAGACCCGGGCCGAAGTCGCCCGAACCACGCTTCGGATGCTGGTAGTTCCGATGGCCTTGCTCGGCGGCCGGGAGTCCGGCGAGCGACGGCACGTACATGCCGTCGTAGTCGATCAGCTTCAGTGCACCGTTCGGCTCGACCACCACGTTGCCGTGCTGCAAGTCCCCGTGCGCGATCCCCGCGGCTTCCAACTCGCCGACGACCGCGGCGAACCGGTCGGCCAGCGCGTCGATCGACGCAGCGTCGCCGAGATGGTTCTCCAGCCACGTGATCAGCGCCGTGCCTTCGATCCAGCGCATGAGGACGACCGGGTACCAGTCCCCCCGCACCAGCACACCGTTGGGTACGTACTCGACGTCGACCCGCCAATCCCCGGGCAACGACGCGACCGTGTCGCCGATGGCGCGGTACCGGCGCAGCCGGTCCGGCACCGCGCGGGTGAAGCACTTGACCGCGTACGTGCCTGTCCCCCGCGCCGACGTCACCCGGAAGACGCTGCCGAAGTTCCCGGACACCGCCCGCGGCATCCGCAGCGGCCCCATCTCGACCGTGCCCTGCGCGATCGCGGGATGGGCGAAGCACAGCGTCGTGTCCCGCAGCGCCTCGCTGTAGTCGGCGCCCGTCGGAAATGCCCGGGCCTCCCCCTGGCCGGCCACGCTCACCTCACCGCGGCTCGATGCGCACGAGTGTCACGTCGTCGTTGGGCAGTTCGCCCGACGCACGCTCCCGTTCCGCCCACGTCGTCCACTCCCGCGGGGTCGCGTAGTCGAGTGCCCGCAGCAGGTCCCACGGCTTGCGCCCGTTTTCGGACTGGCGCAGGAACCACGCGGCCATCGCGTCGGTGGCCAGGTAGAAGCGGTCGCCCAGCAGCCACGTGCCGCGCGCCAGCGCCGCGTGCGACGCGGCCAGGTCCCGGTCTTGGCCGGAACTCGCCGCCAGCGGCGGTGTGTTGCCGAAGTCCTCGGCCGCTTCGACCGGCATCGCCACCCGCACCGCGTCGTTGCGGACGTGGAACAGGCACGAGTCCCCCAGGGCCACCGCCGACCACGTGCCCCGCCCCGGCTGCCACCGGTGCGCCGCCAAGTGCGCGACCAGCAGTGTCGCGTGCGCGCCGCGTTCCAGGCCCGGGCGTTCGAACCACGTGATCGGCTTGCCCCGCAGCTCCCGCAGCCGCGTGTACTCCTTCATATGGTCAGGCCACCGGTCCGCCGCCCGGTTGAGGACGTCCGCGAACCCGGCCTCGGTCCGCAGCAGTCCGCTCGGCGCGGCGCCCGCCTCCCGCACCAGCAACTGCGCCCAGCGCCGGGCCAGCAGACTCGACGACGCGCCGTCCGCGACCGCCGCGCGGAGGGTGGCGACCCGGCCGACACCGCCGCGGCGGCACGTCGGCCCCGGCGGCGGCATGATCGACCGGGCCTCGCCGGTCGCGGTGCTGCTGCCGACCCACGCGGCGTCCTCGTATTCATGCGGTTCGCCGCCGCCTTTGTGCAGCGCCAGAACCGTCACATGGGCGCGCATGCCGCTACCGCAGGTCGGCGGCGCGGGTGCCGATGTCGAGGAACTGCACGACCGCCGACAAGTCCGCGTTGAACACGAAGCCGCGCGCCCCGTCGGCCACGTCCTGGCCCTGTTCGGCGGCATAGCGGCGCATGCCGGGCGGGAGTTCGCTGGACATCGTGGACAGCAGCGTCGCGTACTGGTCGGGCAGCGGGTCGCCGGGCGCGGGAAACTGGATCGGGTCGGTGCGGTTGCCGGAGATGTGCAGGTTGAACAGGAGCGCTTCGCCGTCGCCGGTCACGTGGTAGCGCAGCCGGGTCGCGGCCTCGGCCGGGTTGCCGTCGGTCGATTCGCCGTCGGTCAGGTTCAGCACGATGGGCGGGAACCCGTCGGGGTGCTGGTCGACCCAGCCCTGCACGAGCTTGCCCGCGTAGCCGAGCGCCTGGCACATCGGCGTGCCGCCGGACGCGACCGGCTCGACCCAGACGGGGAATTCGATGGTGCGTTCGACGAGCCCCCCGGCGCCGTCCGACACCTTCTTCAGCCGCGAGTCGAAGCGGGCCGGGAAGGCGACGATCTCGCCGAGCGGGACGACGTCCCGTCCGGCCAGCAAGCCGGTGAGTGCGGGCTGCACGGCGGCGCCGTAGCCGACGACCGCGATGTGGAAGTAGTCCCGGACGCCTTCCTCCTTCGCGCACCGCACCGACAACTCGAACAGCAGCCGGTTCAGCGAGTCGGCGACGACGTCGGCCTTGCGCGGCAGCGCCGCGCCGTAGTCGCTGCCGGGCGCGGTGCCGATCGGGTCGGACATCGAGCTGGACTGGTCGACGAGGAAGACCAGGCAGCCCGGGTGCGCCCGGCTTATTTCGGCGGTGTACGGCATGCAGTCCCCCTGGTGTGCCCACGCGGTTGCGGTACGCCGTCCCAGAGTAGGTAGCCGAATTGGCGTGCGTCCAAGGGACTTTCCGCAACCCGGGAGGGCTCGATCGGGCCGAAGAGCGCATGCCGTTCGGCGAGGTCGGGGAAGCGGCTGCGGTACCCGTCGGTCTCGTCGTCCGCCAGTTCCCGGAAATCCTCTTCGGATAGTCCGAGTTCGTCGACCGCGACCGCCGCGATCCGGCGCATGGGGCCGTCGAACAAGGCGGCCGCGAGGAGCCGGGCGCCGTCGGCGGGGCGGCTGCCCGGCAGGGGCAGTCCGGCGGCCTCCGGAAAGGGCAGTCCGCCGGCGCCGTGGCAGAGCAGCGGCGCGCTTCCCACACCTCGGAGGACCAGGCGCGCGGGCACTTCGGCGGCGTCGGACACCAGGACGAGCGAGGTTCCGGTGACCGGGAAGGCCAGCCCGTAGCGGTAGAGCAGGTGGATCAGCGGCGGCATCGCGACGGTGCACAGCCACCGCAGCCATTCGCGCGGGGCCAGGCCGGAGCGCCGCACGAGTTCGGCGATCAGCGGGATCCCCGCCGGGTCGCGGTGGGTCAGCGCGGCGAACGGGCGGGCCCGCTCCCCCGGTTCGAGGCGGGCGGCGAGCGGTTCGCGCCAGGCGGCGGCGAACAGGCCGCGGTCGGCGTGCGGATCGAGGTCGGGGTGGCGCACCGCGGCCGACGCCAGGTCGGCCAGGACGATTGTGCGGGCCTCGGCCAGGAACGCGTCGGCACGCAGGCGCTCGGCGAACCACGCCGCCGCAGCCGGATGCGGCGGTGCGGTCCGGGCGGCCGGGTCCGCGCCCGGTTCGGCGAGCGGCAGGACGACGTCGCGGCGGCCGGGCCGGTCGAGGTTGGTGAACACCCGGCCGCCGTCGTGCGGCAGGTAGCGGTCGGGGCCGCCGTCGCCCAGCGGCACGATCCGGCCGTGCGCCACGTCCGCGGCGAACAGCGGCAGCACGGTCGCGTCCCAGTGCCACGGATGCACGGGCAGCCAGCGGTAGTCCGCCGGGTCGAGGCCGCGGTCGCGGAGCTTGGCGGTGAAGCGGCGGCGGGTGGACGGTTCGAGTTCCTCGCCGAGCAGCCGCTGTTCGTCGGCCTCGGCACCGCCGCGCCACAGGCCGATGCCGCGGTGCACGGCCGCCCACGGCAGCCGGACGGGGTTGCGGGCGGCGGGCGCCCAGCGGGCCGTGTCGGTGGCCGCGAACGCCGGATCGGCACCGCCCGGCCGCGGCAGCGTGCGCAGCCACGCGGAGAGGTCGAGGTACGGGAGTTCGGCCGCCTCGGCGGCGCTCGGCCGGTCCCGGGCGGTGTCGCGGACCGCGGCGACCACGGCGGCGTTGACGTCGCGGACCAGGCGGGCCGCGCCGCCCTCGTCCAGGCCGAGTTCGGCGCGTGCGTCGACGACGAACCGGGCCGGGTCGTCGGCGGCCGCCGCACCGCCGTCGGCGACCCGCAGGACCGAGCCCGGCTGGATCCGCCACGTGCCCCAGGCGCCGCGCCGGGCGCGGAACGAGTAGACGGCATGGCTCGCGAGGTGGAGGCGGTAGCGGACCGGGCCGGCCTCGGCTTCCGGGTCGGGGCCGGGGTCGACGTGCGCCGGGGCGCCGGATTCCGGGGCGCCGTCGGCCTCGGCCCCCGGCTCGTTGCCCGGCGACTTGCCCCGCTTGGCGCCCGGCTCGGCTTCCGGCGCGGTTCCGGGCCCGGTTTCCGCGGACCCGTCGCCGTCCGCCGCCGTGTCCGTCCCCGTGGCCGGTTCGTCCGGCTGCGGGACGAGCAGCCCGGTCTCGGCGTACTCGGCGAGCAGCGCGATCAGGAGTCCGGCGGCGGCCTCCTGCCATGCGGGTCCGTTGAGTTCGGGGTAGTCGGGCAGCGGCACGTACCCTCCTGGACGTTCGGCGCGAGCCGGTCGGCACACGCCGAACGTAACCCAGAATCCTCCCGCCGCGCGTCCCTCGTACGGGCTTTCGGCAGGTCAGCCCTCCGCGATCGGGTTGCGGACGGCCACGTACACGGTGCGGTTCGCGGCCGGATCGCTCGGGTGCGCGAGCCCGGCGACGCGGGTGTGCAGGTTGGCCTTGCAGCGGATCGTCGGCGCGTCCAGGAGCGTCGCGATGAGGTCGCCGGCGTCCCGGTCCGCCTGCCCGGCGCGGACCCGCGCCAGGAACGCGCGCACGTGGCCGAGCAGATGCTCCTCGTCGGCCAGGCCTTGCGAGCCCATCGCGCCGACCAGGCCGAGCACGTTGTTGACACCGACGCAGTAGCCCAGGCGTTCGTCGACGACCGCATCCGTCGCCCACGTCGCGGGGTCGTCGCGGACGTCGGCGGGCAGCCAGCGCGCCAGCGTCGTGCCGCGCGTCGCGGAGAAGTGGTGGCCCTGGTTGCCGCGGTAGCGGCCGCCGATCGGCCAGCCGTCGCCGTCCAGCACGACCAGCATGTTCTGCTGGTGCGCTTCCAGGCCGAGCCCGTAGTCGGCGTACAGCCACAGCACCGGCGCCACCACGACGTCGAGGTAGCGCCGCAGCCACGTCTCCGCGACCTCCGTCAGCGGGCGGCCGGTGTGCAGCGCGAGGGCGTGGATGGTGCGCCCCAGCAGCGACCGCCCGGAAGGCGCGTCGGGGCGCGCCGCGGTGAGCCCGGCCACGCACAGCACGCGGTCGCGTGGCCCGAACGGGTTGTCGCGCACCACGAGTTCCAGGCCGCTTTCGCCCTCCGCGCCAGGCCCGCGCAAGGTGAGCCAGCCCAGGTCGCGCAGCACGTCGAAGCCGGGGTGCGCGCCGTGCAGGACGCGTTTCAGGCCGGCGTCCAGGATGCGGTGCACGGCGAGGCCGCGGCGCATTTCGGCGTGCAGGTTCTCGCGCCGCGAATCGGCGATCTCGGCGCCGAGCGACGTCTTGAGCATCACCGGGGCGTCGGCGCGGTACAGGGTGCGGACCGACGACGTGGGCGACCATTCGGGCCCGGCCGGGCCGAGGTCGTGCAGGTGCCCGCCGTCGAGGAGCGCGCGGACCCCCGGCCGCACCACCGCTTCGCGCGCCTGCCACGGGTGCGCGGGGAAGACCACGGTGCCGGGCGGGCGGTCGAGACCGGGCCCGGCGAGCGCGGCGAAGATCTCCGGAAGGGGACCGAGGAGGTCCGCGTCGAGGCGCACGATGTCCGGGTCCGCGGCGAACCAGTGCAGCGGGAAACGCCCGCGCAGCTCCGGGGAGAACCGTTTTGCCTCCGGCTCGTCGACGTACTGCCGGCTGTGCGGTGTCGGGTGGAAAGGGTGCCCGAGCACGAGCGCCTGTTCGGCGTCGAGGAACTCGGATCCGGCCGCCGACACATGTGCCGACGCGGCCCCGCCGAGCGCGAATTCGGCGCGCCGGACGACCAGGTGGGACGTGGTCCGGGCCACCGAGTCCGCAACGCGCGCGGCGAACTCCGCGGCACTCTGCGGTGCGTGCTCGGCAGCCAGCAGTGCGGCGAGTTCCGCGGCGCCGACCTCGGCGGTGCCGCCGGCCTCGGCGGTGCGCCGGACCGCGCCGAACCGGTGCCATCCGGTGGGTGACCGGTAGGCCAGCGCCGCGGCGAGCACCACCGGCGCGCCGCCGGCCCGCTCGCCGCCGCCCAGTGCGAGACGCACCTCGGGGCCGTCCGGCACCGGCGTGTTCTCTTCGCGCAGTCGGCAGCGCAGCAGCGCTTCGACGGCGGCCCGGTCCGCGGCGCGCGCCGCGTCGGCGGGCCGCTCGACTTCGGGTTCGTCCGGTTGCGGGGGCAGCGTGGGCGAACCGGCGGACGGGCCGGGACGCGGGGCCGCCGCGACGTTGGTCGTCGGCGCCTGACCGGAAAGCGACATCTGTGCTGCAGACCTCCCCTGATCGACAACGGCCGTGCGGTGGGGCGGTGTTCACGGGGGCGTGCGGAAAAATCTCGCGCAGTGGCGTTCGGCGCACGTGCGTCGCGGTCGGGCTCCCGTGTGCGGCACGGGTGACCGGCCGGTGACCGGACGAAGACTTCGGAGAACCGTAACCCATACCTTCCCCGCCGATCAGCCGCAGCCACCTGCCGTGTGCCCGACGGCTCAACGCCCGAACAGGCCGGGGAGTTTCGCGGAACGGCAGAGTCACCCGTCCGGTGGATCACCGGTGGGTCGGAAGCGGCGCGGAAGGGGCCGACGGACGGGCGCCGGGAGCGGTGCGGAAGGCGACCGGCGGGGGGTGGGCCGGGCGCGCCCGGGGTGGTGCGGCGGAGGCGGATCGGCGGCGGGTCAGGCGACCGGCCACGGCAGGATGACCCACAGGGTCTTGCCGTCCGGGTGCGCTTCGATGTGGATTTGCCCGCCGGTCTCGTCGACGATCTGCCGCACGATCAGCAGGCCGCGGCCGGACGTGTCGTCGACGGTCTCCAACAGCGCCACCGGGCGGTAGGGGTGGCGGTCGCGCACCCCGAGCCACAGCCAGCCGTCGTGCACGGTGAGCGTCACGACGATCTCCGGCGACACCACGGCGGCGTGCTCGACGGCGTTGGTGATGAGTTCGGAGGCGATGAGGCGCAGCCCGTACCCGAGGTCGTGGCTCTGCGGGAGGCCCCAGTACGCCAGATGGTCCGCCAGTGCCCGGCGTGCCTGGGGCACGGCGGCGGGCTCGGCAGGCAGCGTGAACCAACAGGACCTGTCGTATCCCAGTGTCACGGGGCCCACCTCCTCGCGCGGTGGTCCAGCCTAATGCCCCGAACGGGGGTCGGATCATGACCGACACCAGACCTGCGGTGTTCGGCAGGAAACAGCACGTAGGGTGACCGGTTGCCTGCGCATCGCCCGCAAAATGCGCGTGCGGGCGCGCCAGGGCGTACGCCACGGCGCATGCGGGACCACGCCGGGGCGCAAGCAGATTGACGGATCGTCACATGTCCGCGAAAGGTTGATCGATCGCGTGTGTGAACCTCACTGTTCGTGGGCAAGACCGGAGCGTCTGCGTATGTGGCGGCGCATCCAGGAGGGTGCGCCCATAGCCGCGCGTGGCGGTGTCGGAGCCGGGGGCCAGGATGGTCGCCACGGTCTCTCGAAGCCGCCGCTCAGTCCCACGGAAGGGTGATGCGGGTGGACGACAACCTGGACGCGCTCGAACGGCTCATGCTGGCGAACCTGCTCGAAGGCCGCCAGCCGCGCCGTCGCGCGACCCCGATGCCGCGGTCCCAGCGCAATTCCGACTCCCGGCAGGCGAACCTGTCGCAGGGCCGCAACCAGCCGCGCAACGTGCCGGCGGGCCGCGCGTCGATCCCGAGCCCGTCCGTCTCGCACCAGGTCCCCGACCTGCGCGCGAACCGGCAGCTCGACATCAGCCGGGTCATCAAGCAGATCGACCCGCGGACGACCCCGGAGTGGCGCTCCGAGATGGCCGCCGCGTGGGTGCGCCTCGACCTGAGCGCGGCGCAGGTGCACGCATGGCTGACCGCCGGACTGCTGCCGAACCAGCACGAGCTGGCCAAGGAATGCATCGCCCGCGGCCTGAGCCCGGCCGACATGAAGGCGCGGATCGACGGCGTGCGCGTCGTCGAGCGGCTGCGCGGCGACGGTGTCGACGGCATCGTCGACCTGCTCCGCCAGAAGGGCTGGCAGCCCGCTCCCACCGCCGCCGCGTAGTCCGGGGAACGGCTGCCTCCTCCCCGACGCGGCCGTCCCCGTACCAGTGAACCGGCAGGTCGGCGCCGGTTTCCCCGTTCCGCGCCACCGCATCGGTTCGTTGACTTCGTTGCACACTGCAACTAGCTTGCGGCCATGCCCCCAGGGAAATCCGCCGGCGTCACGGCACCGCCTCCACCCCTGACCCGACGCCAGATCCTGCTGGCGTTCGGCGGGTTGATGCTCGGCATCCTGCTCTCCTCACTCGATCAGACGATCGTCGCCACCGCGCTGCCGACGATCGTCTCGGACCTCGGCGGCCTCGACCGCCTGGCCTGGGTGACGACGGCGTACACGCTGGCCATGGCGATCTCCACGCCCGTGTACGGCAAGCTCGGCGACATCTTCGGTCGCAAGTACCTGTTCCAGACGGCGATCTGCGTGTTCCTCGCGGGTTCCGTGCTGTGCGGCGTCGCGGGGAGTATGACGGCGCTCATCGCGTTCCGCGCCCTCCAGGGGCTCGGCGCGGGCGGCTTGATGAGCAACGCGCAGGCGATCGTGGGCGACCTCGTGCCGCCCGCGGAACGCGGCCGTTATCAGGGGCTCATCGGTTCGGTGATCGCTCTGTCGTCGGTGTCCGGTCCGCTGCTGGGCGGTCTGATCACCGAGCAGCTCTCGTGGCGCTGGGTGTTCTACGTCAACGTGCCGCTCGGCGCGGTGGCGCTGGTGGTGACGAGCTTCGTCCTGCGCCCTCCGACACAGCGGCGCGAACGCAAACCGCTGGACTTCCTCGGCGGCCTACTGCTGGCGGGCGGGACGGCGGCGCTGATCCTGTGTACGACGTGGGGCGGGACGACCTACCCGTGGCTGTCCGCGCCGATCGTGATCCTGGCGGTGTGCGCGGTCGGGCTGCTGGGCCTGTTCGTGTTCGCGGAGACGCGGGCGGCCGACCCGCTGGTGCCGCTGCACCTGCTGTCGCGCAACGCGGTGGTGCGGATTGCGTGCCCGTTGACGCTGGTGACGGGCTGCCTGTTCGTCGGCATGGGGACCTTCCTGCCGATGTACGAGCAGATCGTGCACGGCAGGGGCCCGACGGCGTCCGGCCTGCTGCTGGCCCCGATGCTGCTGTCGATGCTGGTCTGTTCGACGGTGTGCGGCCGGATCATCACGCGGATAGGGAAGTACAAGCGCTTCCCGGTCGGCGGCACGCTGCTGGCCGCGGTGGGCTTGGCGCTGCTCACGACGCTCGGGGTGGCGAGCCCCTACTGGCGGCTGCTGATCGCGCTGGTCGTGCTGGGCCTCGGGTTGGGGACCATCGGGCCGGTGACCACGTTGGCCGTGCAGAACGCGGTCGAGCACCGCGATCTCGGGGTGGCGACCGCACTGAACTCGTTCAGCCGGTCGATCGGCTCGTCGTTCGGGGTGGCGATCCTGGGGGCGGTGTTCACCCATCGCCTCGCGGCGGGCCTGCCGGATTCGGCGGCCGAGGCCCTCGGCGGCGACCACTCGTCGCTGACCCGCGACCGGATCGACGCGCTGCCGCCCGACGCGCACGCCGCGGTGCTGTCGACCTTCGCGGACGCGCTGTCCTGGGTCTTCGCAACCGGCGTGCCGATCGCGCTCATCGGATTTGTGCTGGCCCTGTCCCTGCGAGAACTGCCGTTGCGGCGCGGGGCGACCCCAGTGGCGCCGGCATCCGCATCGGCGGACGCCCGGTCCGCGCGCAAGCCGTAGCGTGCAGGTCCGCGAGGTCGACGGCGGCGTCCCACACCCAGTCCTGCGGGTTGGCGGCGAGCGCCGGATTCGCCGCGAGGTGCCGGACGGCGAGTTCGCTCAGGTCGGCGACGAGGGCGTGCCGCCCCAACTCGGCCAGCCCGGCCAGCAGGAAGGCCAGTTCGGACACGCGGCGCAGGGTGTCCGCCCGTCTGCCCGGCCCCGCCAAGGCGGTCGCCATGGACCGTATCCCGGGCAGATCGGGCCCGGCTCCCGGCGCGAGCACCGGCTCCAGCCGTACGAGTTCGACACCGGGGCGGTGCGCGGCGCGGTCGCCGACGGCGGCTTCGGCGGCGAGGAGGTCGGCCAGGGCGACGTCGAAGGCGTCGGCCGTCAGGGGGGAACCCGTCTGGTGCGCTTGTCCGTTCACCGGAACCTTCACAAGATTTCCCATGAATCCATGCAAGCCGACCACGACCGCCCCGACCCATCGCCTTGAGTCGAATCACCCGAACGAGGTACCGCCGCCCGTTGGCCCGGCAGCGGCGCGGACGGTCCATAATCCGTGCATGGAGAAACCGATCCGCTGGCAGGTATGGCGCCAGGACGACAACGGCGCCCGGTTCCTGCTCGCCTCGTACGAAACCGAGGACGAAGCAAGGACCCGCCTCGAGGAGATCGAGAAGACCGGCGGGCATCACAAGCAGCTGTATTGGATGTCGCGGTCGGATCGGCCGCGGTTGTAGTCGTCGGCGAGCCAAGGACCGCGGGCGGGTATCGCCGCCGCGCCCTCGGGTGCCGGGCCGACGGTCGGGCAGTGCCGCACCCCCGCCTGCTGCCTCAGTCCGTCGCCCCCGACGGCTTCGGTCCCGCCCCCGTCGGTTCCGGGGACGGGTTGCCGGTCGGTGGGGCCGGCGGGGTCGGGGGTGCGGCCGTGGGGGCCGGCGGAGGTGCGGCCGGGGTGGGTGATGCGTCGGGGGTCGGGGCGCCCGCCGGCGGGGCGGTGGGCGGGACTTCGCCGGGGACGAACGACGGTTCCTCGGGGCGTACCGACGCGGCTTCTTGCGGGGAGAGCGGGACGCCGCTGTGCAGGGGCTGAGGGCCCGTCGGGTGGCCCGCCGGGCGTCCGGGGGCGCCGCCGCGCGGGAGTTGGGCCTTGGCGCCCTCGTCGGCGGCGGCCGGGGTCGCGCCGGACGGCACGCTGCCTGCCGGGGCGACGCTGTCGCGCGAACCGCCGCACGCGGAGGCCGCTCCGGCGGCCAACAGGACCACGGCACACCAGGATCCGACGCGGCGCCGATCCATGAGACAGCCTCCCGAAAATGCGAGTGACGGGACGCCAGGCGGCGACCCGTCCGCCAGTACGCTCGCGCCCCCGCCCGCCCCGCGCCAGCCGGAACGCCCCTATTCATCCGCACGAGTGACGAGGCGTTCGGCGCAAGGGGTGAGTGCGGGTGATCGTTCGAGTGCCCCGCAAAACGCGCGTGTCCGACACGTCGCGGATCATGAGGACATTCCGTGCAGAATCGTTATTCTCCGGAGCAACCCGACGGCGGTGCCATCGCGTCGTCACGGGTACACGGGCCCCGCCACGGCTTCCGTGTCCGACGGCGACCCCGTCGGAATCCACCGGCACCACGCAGCAGGAGGACTCATGCTCCCGCCCACGTCCCGCCGCACCCGATCCCCGTACCGCCGCCGCACCGCCGCGGCCGCGGCCGCATTCGCCCTCGCCGCGGCGGCGTTCCTGCCCACCGCGGCCGGCGCGGCGCCCGCCCGGACGGCCGTGTCCGTCGCCGCGGCGGACAGCTACCTGACGAACATCCGCTCCGGCGCGCACCCGACGTTCGACCGTGTCGTCCTCGACTTCTCCGGCGGCGTCCCGGCGTACGGCATCTCGGGCGGCCCGGCCCCGCTCACGAACTGTGCTTCCGGTGCCGAAATCCCCCTGACCGGCGACCAGTTCTTCGAGGTGCAGGCGGCGAGCGCGGCGCACGACGCGTCGGGAAACCCGACGTACACCGGTCCGCGGCTGGTCCTCACTCCCGGCCTGGCCCGCGTCACCGGCTTCGCGGTGACGTGCGACTTCGAAGGCCACCTCAACGTCGGCGTCGCGACCCGCGGCACGGTCAAGGAAGTCCGCACGATGCCGCTGACGAACCCGAGCCGGATCGTCGTCGACGTGTACCGCTGACCCCGCGGCACGCCCGAGCCGGCGTCGTCAGTTCGGGTAACCACCGCCCGAGGCGACGCCGGCGACGACGACCCAGATCATGATCAGGGCCACGCCCCAGGCGAACACGGCCCACCGGCGCGCGGTGCCGCGCAGCGTGAACAGGGCGATGGTGCCGCAGGTCGCGACGACGGGCGCGCCGAGCAACGCGGCCGTCATCGCGGCGACTTCGCCGCCGCCCGCACCGTCGTGCGCGGCGGACAGTCCCGCGAGCATCGGCAGCACGAGCATTTCGAAGAGCGTGGCGGGCCACAGGGCCAGCAAGGTCGCGACGACGGCGCCGGTGCTGCCGGACCGCTCGGGCGCCGCGTAGTCCTGCGCGGGATCGGCGCAGGTCTGCGCGGGGTCCACCGGACAGACCAGGAACGCCCCGCGCTCGGGGTCGAATTCGACGGTGTAGTGGCCTTGCGGCCGCGGCGCGCCGGGCGGCGGCGAGTGGGGGTCGCGGGGGCCGTACGGTCCGTCGGCAAAGCGCGCGGGATCCCGGTAGACATCGCCGACCGCGTGTTTCGTCATGCGACCAGTCTGTGCCGGGGCTGCGTCAGGGCGCCTGGGTACGCGTACTCAACTCGTCCCGGTTCACCCCTGCGGGTGGCGGGGTCAGCCCTGCATCCGGGCTTCCACGTCCGCGAGTTCGGCGTCGTCGAGGATCCGCGGCGTGCCCATGCCGCAGGCGCGGACGTAGACCTCGCACAGCCATTCGAGGATGCTCGTACGTTCGAACGCCTCGTCGAGGTCCGTCCCGAGCGTGACCCCGCCGTGGTTGGCCAGCAACGCCGCGGTACGTCCGCCGGCGAGCGCGCCTCGGACGTTGCGGGCGAGATCCGCGGTGCCGTACGTGGCATAGTCGGCGACCCGCACGTCACGCCCGCCGAACAGCAGCACGTTGTAGTGGATGGCCGGGAGGACCTCGCGGGTCGTGGCGACGACCGCGCCGAACACCGAATGCGTGTGCACTATCGCGCTCGCGTCGGGTGCGGTGTCGTACAGCGCCAGGTGCATGGGCGTCTCGGACGAGGGCGCGAGCCGCCCGTCCACGACCCGCCCCGCCGGATCCACGACCGGGCAGTCCTCGGGCCGGAGCCGGTCGAGCTGCACACCGGTCGGCGTGACCGCCATCAGGTCGCCGTCCCGCACGCTGAGGTTCCCGGAACTCCCGACGACGTACCCGCGCTCGACCACCCGCCGCCCGTAATCACACAGCGCGGCGCGCGCGTCCCTCATGAGCACGGCGGTTCTCCCTCGTCGTCGATCGCCCGGGCGAAGGCAGCAGCCCGACCGCCGAGCAGCGGGCCCACCCCGCCCTCCGGGCATCCGACCCCGACGCCGGACACAAGGGGCCAACCTACCGTTCCGGGACGCGGGCGAACGCGGAGGTAGGGCACTTCCCGCCACACCGGGCATCGACGGGGCGACCGACCGGAGCAGCTGGACGGTACGCGGGGGGCCGCGACAGGGCGCCGGGGTGACGGGCGGCCGCCCGAGACGGCGGGCGGTCCGTTCCGGCCCGCGCCCGCCGCCTGTCCGGCACCGCCGCTTCACTCCTCCTGCTCGCCACCCCGCGCCGCTGCCTCCCCCGCGGCCCACTCACCACTCCCCCTCACCCCGGCACGTACAACCGGGCCACCACCTCCCCGCGCCACCGCGTGCAGCCGAGCCCCCCGTCACGCCCCGCGAACAACCGGCCCCGCCCCCTCACGCCGCCGCATACAGCCGAGCGACCACTTCCTCGATGTCCGGCTCCTGCACGGCGACGTCGCGGAGGCCGCCGAGCTGGGCCAGGCTCGCGATGAGGGCGCCGGCCGGGACCCCGTCCAGGGTGAAGATCAGCCGGTGGCCGTCGTCCTCGACCTGCTCCACCTTCACCCCGTCGACGTGCGGCAGCTCGTCGTAGGGGCGGTCGAGGTCCACGACCACCCGGCGGCGGGAGCCGTAGCGGGTGTGGAGCGCGGCGAGGGAGCCGTCGTGGACGACGTGGCCGTGGTCGACGACGATCAGGCGCGGGCAGAGGCGTTCGATGTCGGCGAGGTCGTGGGTGGTGAGGACGATGGTGACGTCGCCGGTCGCGCCGAGGTCGCCGAGGAAGGCCCGCAGGGACTGTTTGCTGACGACGTCCAGGCCGATGGTCGGTTCGTCGAGGAAGAGCACGTCGGGGCCGTGCAGCAGCGCCGCGGTGATCTCCCCGCGCATCCGCTGGCCGAGCGAGAGCTGGCGCACCGGGGTGTCGAGGAAGTCGTCGAGGTCGAGCATGTCGCGGCATTGGGCGTAGCGGCGGGCGTGGTCGGTTTCCGGGACGCCGTAGACGTGCCGGAGCAGGCGGAACGACTCGCGCAGGGGCAGGTCCCACCACAGTTGCGAGCGTTGCCCGAAGACGACGCCGATGCGCCGGGCGAGCTGCCGGCGCCGCGGTACCGGTTCCAGGCCGCAGACGCGCAGGTCGCCGGCGCTGGGGGTGAGGATGCCGGTCATCATTTTGAGCGTGGTCGATTTTCCGGCGCCGTTCGGGCCGATGTAGCCGACGGTTTCGCCGTGGGCGACGGCGAGGTCCACGCCGTCGACGGCGGAGACGGTGCGGGTTTCCCGGCGCAGCCGGCCGGTTTTGCGTGTGACCTCGAAGTCTTTGCGCAGGCCTTGGGCGTGGACGGCGAGGGTGTTCGTGGTCGTCGTGGTGGTCATCGTCGGGTCCTCCTCACGAGCCGGTGCTGCGGTAGTGGCGGATGCCGGTGTTCCAGAGTGCGAGTGCCGCGGCCCAGGCGACGGCGGCGACCGCGGGGCTGAGCCAGGCCGCCCATGCGGGGGTGCCGAGCGGGTCGGGGCGTCCGAGCAGGGCGAGGGCGGGCTGGTAGCCGGCGAAGGCGATGCCGAGGCCGTAGGCGAAGACGTCGCGCAGCCACAGCGGGTAGATGCCCATGGGGTACGAGCCGAACGTCCGCCCGCCGTAGGTGAACGCGTTGGCGAATTCGCCGGAGTCGATCCACCAGAACGCGACCGTCGCGCCCGCGACGAAGACCGCGGCGAACAGCGTCGCGGTGGCGGCCGGTGCCACGACGGCCAGCACGGCGCGCGCGGGTGTCCAGGCGACCCCGGCCCACCAGAGCGCGGCGGCGTAGATCACCGCGCCTTGGACGGCGCGGCCGACTTTGCGGAACGGGAAGTCGAGGGCGAGGAGTTGGCCGAGGCTGCTGCGGGGCCGGATGAGTACCGAGTCGAGCAGTCCGGTGCGCACGTATTTGGAGACGAGTTCCACGTTGCCGACGAGCAGGTCGGCGCAGTAGAAGCCGCATTGGCACAGGGCGGCGATCAGCAGGACTTCGCGGACGTCGAATCCGCCCAGTCCCGGGGTGACCCGGAAGATGACCAGCACGGACACGATTTCCATCGCGCAGAAGAGCGTGGTGAAGCCGACGTCGAGCAGGAAGGACGCCCGGTACTGGCTCTGGCTGCGGATCTGCGCTCCGACGAGCGCGCGGTAGACGCGCACGCTGTCAGCCACCTTGCACCACCAGCCGCACGACGCCGCGCCGCTGCACGCGCACGCACAGCACGTACAAGACGACCGCCCACAGCGCTTGGACCAGGACGGTCGCGGAAGCGGCGGCCACGGAGGTGCGCTCCACGGCGACGTCCAGCGGTGCCTGGAACAGGCTCGGGAACGGGGTCGCCACCCATGCCAGCCACAGCGTCCACTCGGGCAGGAAGCGCAGGGGGAAGTAGTTGCCGGACAGTACCGCCGAGGCGATGCCCCACACCATCAGCGGGCCGCGCACGTCGAGCAGCCAGAAGGCGGTCAGGTTGACCAGGTAGCGGCCGCCGAAGCTGACCACGACGGCCAGGATGACGGAGGCTGCGAACAGCGGGTAGGTGGCGACGCGGTGCGGGATGTACATGTCGTACACGAGCAGGCCGAACACCACCGGCGGAAGCCAGCGCCACAGCATCGCCTGTGCGGCGCGGCCGAGGTCCGCGGCGGCGTACGCGGCGATCGGGTCCACCGGGCGCAGCAGGTCCGACGTCACGTCGCCGGAGGTGATCCGGTCGGAGAATTCGCGCCAGCCCCACATGTGGACGACGTTGAGCAGCCCTTGTCCGATCCAGACGAAGGCGACGAGCTGGGCGGCGGTGTAGCCGCCGGGGGTGTTTCCGCCGTGCGCGGCGGCGAGCATGATGGCGCACAGCATCGCGCCGAAGACGATGTTGGTGAACAGTCCCGCGACGGCGGCTTGGCGGTAGGTGGCGTACCGCCGGTAGCCGGCGGCGGCGAGCGCGCCGAAGCAGCGCGCCTTCTCGGCGGCGGCGGCGAGGCCCCGGCGGGCGGCGGGTTGCGGTGGTCGGTCGGGTAGGTCGGGTCGGTCCGTTTCCGGACATGCGGCGGCGAACGGCATGACGAACTCCTCCCGCGCCGGGCAGCCCGCAGCCGCGCACCGGCGTGCGCGTACGCGGAACGCCCGACGCGCGGCGTCGGTCGGTCAGGGGAATCGCTCGCTCTTGGTTTCGCCGCGGGGTCCTGATGCGGTTTCCGAACCGCCGGACCCGCCCGCGGCACCCCGGGCAAGGCCGTTCACGCTACACGACCGGCCGCGCCACCGCCGAGCGCATTCACTCGTGGGTGAACCGGCGGCACACCAATCCGCTCAGCCGTTCGCTTGGCACACGCGGCGGGCTTCCTTGGCGAAGGCCTCTTCGGTGAAGCGCCGCCCGTCGAAGATCGACATCGGGCCGCTCCTCAGGTCGTCGGGGCCAAAGAACACTTCTCCGGTACCCATGCCATCACCGTCGACATCCAGCAATGCCTTGTAGCGGTAGCCGGGCCGGAATCCGTCGACGAAGGCGGTGTCCACCCGCGCGCCCTCCGGCACGGTGCCGATGGGGACCGCGCGCAGCGCCGTCGTCGGGGCGAGAGTTACCTGCCACACTCGGAGCGAATCGTCGGAACCCGGCTTCCATTCGTCAAGACCGACCGCCCGAATCCGGCCTTCGCGGCACGGCAACATGATCACCTCGGCGCGACCGTCCGGCAGGATCCGCAGGGCGGTTTCCGGTTGTGGATCACGCGACAACGTCACGCACGCCGCCGCCATCGTCAGCAACACGGTCGGCAGCACAATTGCCGGAATCCCCCACCGTCGCCACCGCACCGTTCCGTACCGCCCCCCGCCGGGCGCGGACGGCGCGGCGGGTCATCGTACGTCGTCGGGGTGGGCGCCTTCGGGGCGGACGCCCAGGCCGGGGAAGTCGACGTAGCCGCCGCTGGTCCACGAGCGCACGCGCATGGCGGAGGCCGCGGTGATGCCCCACTCGGCGAAGGCGTCGAGCAGCAATCCGCCGGCGCGGCGCCCGTGTTCGCCGCCGGGGCGGAGCCACACCTGGCGGGCGAGGCCGGGGACGCCGCCGAGTTCGAGCCGGTCTTGGCCGATGCGGAGTTCGACGGTGCGGCTCGGCCGGGCGACTTCGCCGACGACCAGCAGGATCGGTTCGATCCAGCCGACCAGCGGGAGGTCCGCGACGGTGGACGCGAGGAGTTCGGGGACGGCGCGGGCGAAGTCGGCCCAGTCGTTCGGGTCGGGGCCGAACGGCAGGAACAGTTCGGCGAGTGCCAGGTCCGGGCGGCTCACGCACCAGTCGTAGGGCAGGCCGGTGAGTCCGTCGGCGTCCGCGAAGCGCCGTTGTTCGCGTGCTTCCCACGGCCGGGTCGGGAACAGCTCCATGGTGAGTGCGCCGCGCTCGTGGTCGCGGGTGATCCGCAGGGTCGTGCTGCGGTTGCGCCAGCGCAGCCAGGCGCCGGGTCCGCCGCGCCACGGCGCGGGGCCCAGAGCGGCGGTGACGGAGGCGACCAGCCGGGTGTGTGCGGCGTCGAGTTCGCGGTCGCGGTCGCGCGGGAATCCGGTGCCGGGCAGGCCCCACGATTCCCCGGAGAGGCCGGCGCCGAACCCGAGGCTGCGGCCCGGTCCGGCGGACGGCGGCAGGTCGGGACCTGGGGTGAGGGCCGGTACCAGGACCTCGAAGCGCAGGGCCGGGCATTCGTCGTCGTCGTCGGCCCAGGTGCAGGCCAGCCCGGGGACGCCGGGATCGAGTGCGTCGTCGCCGAGGCCGTCGGCGCGCCACGACAGCGATGCGGCGACGCGTTCGAGATCGGCGCGGGTCCACGTGCGCCAATCGGCGTCGCGGGCGGCCAGGAGTGTGCGGGTGAGGGTGTCGGCGGCAGGCATCACGGAGGCAGCCATAGGCCGATGGTGACACTCGGCGCCCCTTTTGGGCAGTCACGCCGAAGAGTGGACTCGGGTCGCGCGGGCGCGCAAACCCGTTGGCTGCGGGACAAGTTCTTCCCCGCAAGGCAGCACAACATCGTTGACATCAGTGTTGTGCGCACGGTTCACGCCATCCATTCCGTGCGTCCACGTCCACTTCGCCGGCGAGCACACCAACGGCTACGGCGCGACGCTGAACGCCGCGGTGCAGAGCGGCGAGCGCGCGGCGGGCGAGGTCGCGAAGCAGGTCTGACGGTGCGGAACGGCGGCGGCGCCCCGGGCGTCGCCGCCGTTCGCATCCACCCGGCCGGGCTCAGAGCAGCCCGCGCTCCGGGTACTGCCCGCTCGGCGTCACGATGGTGCCCGCCTTGCCCGCGAGGATCTCGGTGGCCTGCTCGAGCGAGCCGATCGCGGCCATGTCGCCGGTCATCTCGACGAAGTGGCACACCGCGTCGACCTTCGGCCCCATCGACCCGGCCGGGAAGTCCTCTTCGCGCAGCTGCGCCGGTGTCGCGTTGCGGATCTCCTCGGCGTTCGACTGCCCGAAGTTGCGCATGACCCGCTGGACGTCGGTGAGCAGCAGCAGCGCGTCGGCTTCGAGCGCCTCGGCGAGCAGCGACGCGGTGAGGTCCTTGTCGACGACCGCTTCGACGCCGACGAGCTGGCCGAGTTCGTTGCGCATGACGGGCACGCCGCCGCCGCCCGCGCACACCGCGATGGCGCCGGAGGCGAGGAGCTGCCGGATCAGCCGGGTCTCGATCACCCGGCGCGGCCGCGGCGACGGGACGACCCGGCGCCAATACTGCCCGTCCTGCTTGACGACCCAGCCGCGTTCCTCGGCGACCTGCTTGGCCTCGGCTTCGGTGTAGACGGTGCCGACGAACTTCGTCGGGTTGTCGAACGCCGGGTCGGCGGCCGACACCAGCGTCTGGTTGATGAGCGCGCACACCTGACGGCCGGGCAGCGCGTTCTGCAGCGACTGGAGCAGCCAGTAGCCGATCATGCCCTGGGTCTCCGCGCCGAGGACGTCGAACGGGTACGGGATGGTCAGCGACTTGTCCGCGGCCGACTGCAGCGCGAGGACGCCGACCTGCGGCCCGTTGCCGTGTGTCACGACGATCTCGTGCTGTTCGGCGAGCGGGGCGAGGGACTTGACGGCCTTGCGGATGTTGGCGAGCTGGACGTCCGCGTCCGGCTTTTCCCCGCGCTGAAGCATGGCGTTTCCGCCGAGAGCGACAACCACGCGCATGGCAGTTCCCTTGATCGAATATGCGAACAATGAGAATGAATCGGGCGGATCGGAGAAACGTCAGGCCCGGGTGCTCCAGTCGTTGGCGGTCCGGGCACCCGGGCCTGAGGGTGTTCGCCCCCGCGCGCCGGTGGGGGCAGGTGAAGCGGGAAGGTCAGTCGCCGAGCGTGGCGACCATGATCGCCTTGATGGTGTGCAGGCGGTTCTCGGCCTCGTCGAACACGATCGAGAAGTCCGCTTCGAAGACCTCGTCGGTGACCTCGAGGGCCTCCATGCCGGTCTTCTCGTAGATGTCCTCGCCGACCTGGGTGTGCCGGTTGTGGAACGCCGGCAGGCAGTGCATGAACTTGACCTTGGGGTTCTCGGTCGCCTTCACCACGTCCATGTTGACCTGGTATGGCTTGAGCAGCGTGATGCGCTCGCCCCACACCTCCTTGGGCTCGCCCATGGAGACCCACACGTCGGTGTAGAGGAAGTCGACGCCCTTGACGCCCTGCTTGACGTCCTCGGTGTGGGTGATGGTGGCGCCGGTCTTGGCCGCGATCTCCTTGGCCTTGGCGGTGATCGCGTCGTCGTTCCACAGCGTCTTGGGGGCGACCATGCGGACGTCCATGCCGAGCATGGCCGCGGTGATCATGAGCGAGTTGCCCATGTTGTTGCGGGCGTCGCCGAGGTAGGCGAACGAGACGTGGTGCAGCGGCTTGTCCGAGTGCTCCTTCATGGTGAGCATGTCGGCGAGCATCTGCGTCGGGTGCCACTCGTCGGTGAGGCCGTTCCACACCGGCACGCCCGCGTACGCGCCGAGTTCCTCGACGTACTCCTGCTTCGACCCGCGGTACTCGATGCCGTCGTACATCCGGCCCAGCACCCGGGCGGTGTCCTTCATCGACTCCTTGTGGCCGATCTGCGAGCCGCTCGGGTCGAGGTAGGTGACATTCGCGCCCTGGTCGTGGGCGGCGACCTCGAACGCGCAGCGGGTGCGGGTCGACGTCTTCTCGAAGATCAGCGCGACGTTCTTGCCCTTGAGACGCTGCTGCTCGATGCCGGCGTACTTGGCCGCCTTGAGGTCCGCGGCCAAGTCGATCAGGAACTTGAACTCCTGGGGAGTGAAGTCGAGTTCCTTGAGGAAGTTGCGGTGGCGCAGGTTGAAAGCCATGACTCCGGGGTTTCTTTCGTACGTGCCGGCCGGGCCGGCAGGGGGCTCCGTCGGATTGTCTTCAGATCGCCACTGTGTCAGGAGACCGGCTCGCGCTCCACCGGGCAGCTCATGCAGCGGGGGCCGCCGCGGCCCCGGCCGAGTTCGCTGCCGCGCACCGTGACCACCTCGATGCCGTTCTTGCGCAGGAAGGTGTTGGTGGTGACGTTGCGCTCGTAGGCGAAGACCACTCCGGGTTCGACGGCGAGGACGTTGCAGCCGTCGTCCCACTGCTCGCGCTCGGCCGAGCGCACGTCCTGGGTCGCGGCCAGCACGTTGATGCTGTCCAGGCCGAGCGCCTTGGCGATGGCCGTGTGCATGTCGTCGGCCGGGTGGTCGGTGACCTTCAGCTCGTCGTCGTTGTCGCCGGGCTCGATCGTGTACGACGGGAGCATCCCCATGCCGGCGTACTTGGTGAAGGTGTCGCCGTCGAGCATCGTCATGACGGTGTCGAGGTGCATGAAGGCGCGGGCCTTCGGCATCTTCAGGGCGACGATCTTCGTGGCGGAGCCGTGCTGGAAGAGCTTCTGGGCGAGCGCTTCGACGCCCATCGGGGTGGTGCGCTCGCTCATGCCGACCAGCACCGCGCCGTTGCCGATGACCAGGACGTCGCCGCCCTCCATGGTCGCCGGGTAGGAGGACTGGCCGGGGTTCCACACGTTGAAGTCGCCCTTGGCGAACATCGGGTGGTAGCCGTAGATCGCTTCGAAGTGCACGGTTTCGCGGCGCCGGGCGGGCATCTGCATCGCATTGATGGTGACGCCGTCGTACACCCATGCGGACGTGTCGCGGGTGAACAGGTGGTTCGGCAGCGGCTTGAGGACGAAGTCGTCCATGTGCATGGTGTGGAAAGCGACCGAGTGCGGTTCGTCGATGCGTTCGAGGATCTCGCGCTTGGTGATGCCGCCGATGAGGTGCTTGACCAGCGTCTGGATGTCGAGGCCCTCGAACAGGCCGCGCAGCTCGTCGATGGCGAGGAGGCCGTACTGGCGTTCGTCGAACACCCGGTCGAGGACCAGCTTCTTGGCGGCCGGCTCGTTGCCGAGGGTCTCCTTGAGGAGATCGGCGAACAGGTAGACGGTGATGCCGCGGTCCCGCAGGGCGTCCGCGAACGCGTCGTGCTCCTCGCGGGCCCGCTTGACCCACAGGACGTCGTCGAAGAGCAGTTCGTCCTTGTTGGTCGGGGTGAGGCGCTTCAGCTCCAGGTCCGGCCGGTGCAGGATGACCTGCTTGAGCCGCCCGGTCTCCGACTGGACGTTGAATCCCATGGGAACCTCCTTGGCAGTGCGGGGATCTCCCGCGGATGTGGGGGCCGTTGAACCGAGCGGCTCGGAGCGGCTCAAAGCGGTGAAGAGCCGCCCGCAGCGAGCCGGAGCGGGTCACTCCTCGGTGGAGGACGCCGTGCCGACCGCCTTTCCGGACTTGTCGTGGACGACTTCGTTGGGTCCGTACTCACCCCGGGACGCTTTCACCCAGATGTAGACGGGGATGCCCACGAGCAGCATGATCAGACCCTTCAGGACCGCGTCCTCGCCGGCGCCGTAGACCATCCAGAGCGTGAACGCCATGCCCACGATCGCGATGGCCAGGTCTCCGGCGAGGGCACCGCGGCTGACCGCCCGCTCCCGGGTCACCAGCCAGAACAGCTGGGCGGAAGCGGAGAACAGGTACGGGATGACCGTGGTGACGGTGGCCAGCAGCAGGATCGTCTCGAAGGCGTCCTCGGACCACAGGTAGTTGACGGCCATGACGATGATCGTCAGGACGGTGCCGACCAGGATGCCCACCGTGGGGACGCCGGCCTTGCTGAGCTTGCCGAACGCCTTGGGGAACATGCCGTCGCGGGACGCCGCGTAGGGCATTTCGGCGACCAGCAGCGTCCAGCCGTTGAGCGCGCCGAGGCCGGAGATGATCGCCATCGCGGCCATCACGCCGCCCCACGCGCTGCCGCCGAACATGTTGTTCAGGGCGTCGGAGAACGGGGCGGTCGAGCCGACCAGCTGGTCGTGCGGGACGTTGCCGAAGATGGCGACGGTGGACAGCATGTAGACCACCGCGCAGGCGAGCGTGCCGTACACGGACGCGCGGCCGATGTTCCGCTCCGGGTTCTTCACGCGCTCGGCGGCGATGGAGACCGCTTCGATGCCGGAGTAGGCGAAGACGACGAGTGCGGCGGACGTCTGGAGGGCATGCAGGAAGCTGCCGCCGGCGGCGTTGAACGGGCCGAAGTTGGCGCTCTGCATGAAGAAGAGGCCGACGATGGCGACGAACAGCAGCGGCACGAACTTCAGCACCGTGGTGACCAGCTGGAACGCGCCCATGTTCTTGACGCCGGAGACGTTCACCAGCGCGGGCACGGCGAGGCCGACCAGGGCGATGACGATCTTCCCGATCGTCGAGTCCCAGTGCAGGAAGTAGTTGACGTAGCCGACCCAGGCGACGGCGATGCCCGCGTTGCCCGCCCACGCGGTGATCCAGAAGGACCACGCGTTGAGGAAGCCGGGGAACTCGCCGAACGCGTCGCGGGCGTAGGCGTACGGGCCGCCGGACGACGGGATGCGGCGGCCCAGCTTGCCGAAGATGACGGCGAGGCAAAGGGCACCGATCGTGACCAGCCCGAAGGCCAGAATCGATACGGTGCCGTATTTGGCGAGGGTCGCCGGGAGCAGGAAGATGCCGGTTCCGATGACACCGCCGATGACCAGCGCGGTGGCTTGGGGAAGCCCGAGAGTGCCTTTGCCTTCGTCGGGGATGTCCGCGGTCGGTGCGTCGGCGACCGGCGCGCCCGACGGAGCCGCTGGTTGGCCCATCTCGATCCTCCTGAATCGGCGCTCGCGAGCTGGCGCGACCGCACGCGGGGACGTACGGACGCGCGACGAAGAATCACGTTGTGGAGAGTTGGGAAGACTCCTGTGGTTCTTTGTGATGTTTTGTGGTGCTTTGGAGAAGATTCGACCAGATATCGGCGAATCCCTCTACTCGCGATCCCGCTCCCGAGCGACCGCCCCGACGTCCCGCAGGAGTCGCGGCCTCGACCGACCGTCGGCTCCCGGCGACCAGGACACCGGTCCCGACCGGCGGAATATCCGGACAATGGCGCATCAATACCCGCACCAATACGCACAAACCCCCGGCCCTCGACCGCGCGGAATGCCGCGTGGCCGAGGGCCGGGGATACGTGCCGGAAGGCGGGCCGCCCGCCCCGGCTACAACCGGGGGTCGACCGGCTCGGACTCCAATGCGAGGACCGCGAACACCGGTTCGTGCACCCGCCACAGTCCCTCGCCCGCGCTGAGCCGGTCGAGGGACTCCAGGCCCAGCGCGTGCTCGCGCAGCGCCAGGGACCGCTTGTGCCCGAGGTGCCGGTGCCGCAAGCGCTCCAAGTGCTCGGGCTCGGCGTAATCGGGGCCGTAGATGATCCGCAGGTACTCCGGCCCGCGCACCTTCACGCCCGGCTGCACCCGCGTTCCCGCGGGCCGATCGCCCTCCGCGGCCAGCGGCTTGACGACCATGCCCTCGCCCCCGGCCCCGGTCAGCTCCTCCCACCAGGCGATCCCGGCGGCGACCTGCCCGGGATCGCGCACGTCCACCACCAGGCGCCCGGTCGGGGCCAGCAGCCCCGACGGATCGGCGGCCACCAGCCGGTCGGCGAGCGCCAAGTGCCAGTCGTGGCCGTTGCCGGTGTACGACGCGCCGCGCCCGGCCAGCACCTGGAACGGCGCGAACCGCAGCCCGTCGAGACCGTCGACCGGCCAGCAGTACTGGCGGTACGCCTCGGTGAACGCCCGCGCGTTCGCCTCCCGCGTGCCGGTACGGGCGGACACGTCCGCGACGTCGACCCCGCGGGCGGCGGCCCGCGCCAGCGCCGCCGCGGCCGCGGGCAGCGCCGAACCCGCCGCGGCACCCACCGCGGCGTACTGGCGGCGCAGCAGCTCCACGGCCTTCGCCGACCACGGCATCAACTCGGCGTCGAGCAGCAGCCAGTCCGTCCCCAGCTCGTCCCACAGCCCGGCCGCGTCCACCGCGGCCCGCAGCCGGCCGAGGAACTCCTCGGTCAGCTCCGGCGACGGCAGGAACGACCGCCCGGTGCGCGTCCACAGCGCACCCGTGCCCTCGGCGATGCCGAACGCGTCCAGCGCCGCCTCCTGGTCGCGGCACACCAGCGCCACCGCACGCGACCCCATGTGCTTCTCCTCGCACACCACCAGGCCGATGCCGTCCTCGCGGAACTGCGCGAACGCCTGCTCGGGATGCTCCAGCAGCCCCGGCCGGTCCGACGTGGCACACGGCGCCATCGTCGGCGGCAGGTAGACCAGCCACCGCGGGTCGATCGCGAACCGGCTCATCACCTCCAACGCCGCCGCCGCGTTCTCGCCGCGCACCATCACCCGGCCGCCGGTCCGGGTCTCCACGACCCGGCGGCCCATCGGGTCGTCGGGAACCAGCACGTCGGACAACGCCAAGGGGCGCCCGTCTCGGCCGCCGGGAGCGGCGGCGCGCAGCGGCCGGACCGGCTCGTACCAGACCTGCTCGGCGGGCACCGCCACCAGCTCGCGCTCCGGGTACCGCAGCGCGGTCAGCTCACCGCCGAACACGCAGCCGGTGTCCAGGCAGATGGTGTTGTTCACCCATTCGGCGCGCGGCATGGGGGTGTGGCCGTACACGACGGTCGCGCGGCCGCGGTACTCCTCCGCCCACGGGTAGCGGACGGGGAGGCCGTACTCGTCGGTCTCGCCGGTCGTGTCCCCGTACAGCGCGAAGCTGCGCACCCGGCCCGACGTGCGGCCGTGGTACTTCTCGGGCAGCCCGGCATGCGCGACGACGAGGCTGCCGCCGTCGAGCAGGTAGTGGCTCACCATCCGGTCGCAGAACGCCACGACGTCGGCCCGGAACTCGTCGCTCTCCGCCTCCAGCTGCGCAAGCGACTCGGCGAGCCCGTGCGTGACGCTCACCTTGCGGCCGCGCAGCGCCCGCAGCAGCTTGTTCTCGTGGTTGCCCGGCACGCAGACCGCATGCCCGGCCGCGACCATGCCCATCACCAGACGCAGCACACCCGGCGTGTCCGGACCGCGGTCGACGAGGTCGCCGACGAATACCGCGGTACGGCCGTCCGGGTGCACGGCATCGACGGCCCGCCCGGCGTCGTCGCGGACGAGTGCGTAGCCGAGCCGCACCAGCAGCGTCTCGAGTTCGGCGCGGCAGCCGTGGATGTCACCGACGATGTCGAACGGCCCGGTGAGGTGCCGGAGGTCGTTGTACCGCTTCTCGAGGACGATCCGCGCGGCCGCGATCTCCTCGACACCCCGCAGGTGATGCACCTTGCGGAACCCCTCGCGCTCCAGATGCCGCAGCGACCGCGTCATGTCCCGGCGCTGCCGCGTGATCACGCTGCGGGGCAGGTGCTTGCGGTCCTCCCGCTGCGCGTTCCGCGCGAAGCACTCGTCTTCCGGGACGTCCAGCACGATCGCCACCGGCAGCACGTCGTGCTCCCGCGCCAACTGCACCAACTGCGCCCTTGCGCCCTGCTGGACGTTCGTCGCGTCGACCACGGTCAGCCGCCCGGCGGCCAGCCGCACCCCCGCGACGTGGTGCAGCAGCGCGAACGCGTCCTTCGACGCGGCCTGGTCGTTCTCGTCGTCGGACACCATGCCGCGGAAGAAGTCCGAGGAGAGGACTTGGGTGCCGCGGAAATGGCTGCGCGCGAAGGTCGACTTGCCGGCGCCTGTGGTGCCTATGAGGACGACGAGGGAGAGGTCGGGGACGGGGAGGGGGCGGTCGGTGGGGTGGTCGGGGGCGCGGTTGGAGGTGCGGTCGGGGGTGCGGCGGCCTCGGGTGGGGCGGTCGGGGACGGAGGCTGGAGCGTGGTCTGTCCGATGGTTCGGGGTGCGGTCGGGGGTGTCGGCAAGGGGCTGCTCCGGAGCGTGGTCCGGGGTCGGGTTCGGGCTGTGCTCCGGGGCCGGTTCCGGGGTGCCGAAGGCTGCGGCGGTGGTCATGCGGTGGCTCCTTCGGCGGTGAGGGTGGCGCCGGTCGGGTGGTGGTCGGTGATCGTGGAGGCGGGTTGCCGGTTGGTCCTTGCGGTCGTGGCGCCGGCTTGCCGGTCGGTGGTCGTGGGGGTTCCGCCTTGCCGACGCTCACCCGCTCGGCCGGGCTCGGCCGCGTGCGGGTCGACGGCCGCGGCAGTCGACGATTCGTGTGCGGTGGCCGCGGCACCCGTTTCCGGGGCCCCGTCCGTCTGGGTGAAGACGGCCATCTGCGTGGGCGAGCCCAGCTCGGGGTCGGCGTCGCCGACACCCGAGAACACCACGTCGTAGCCGTAGCGCTCGCCGACCGCGGCGGCCCACGCCCGGAACCGGGCGCGGTCCCACTCGAACCGGTGGTCGCTGTGCCGCATCGCGCCTAGTGGCAGCCCGTGGCCCCCCTCTTCCTCAGGGGCGTAGCGGACGTTGTACTCGACGTTCGGCGTGGTCACCACGACGGCTCCCGGACGGGCGTCCCCGAAGACCACGAACTCGAGCGCGGGCAAACGTGGTTCGTCCACATGCTCGATGACCTCGGACAGCACCGCGGCATCGAACCCGGCCAGGCGCGCGTCGGTGTACGTCAACGCGCCCTGCATCAGCCGAACCCGCGCGCGCTGCCGCTCCCCCATCCGCTCGAGACGCAGCTTCCGCGCGGCGATCTGCAAAGCCCGCGCCGACACGTCGACGCCCACCACCTCGGTGAACCGCCGCTCTTTGAGCAGCTCACCCACCAACTTCCCGTCCCCGCAGCCGAGGTCGAGCACCCGCGCGGCCCCCACGCCCCGCAGCGCTCCGAGGATCGCGTCCCGCCGGTGCGTGGCGAGTGCGACGGGTTTCGCGGGGGTGTCGACGACGGCTTCGGCAGGGGACGTGGAGAGTCCGGTGGTCGAGACGACAGCAGAGACCGTGGTCACGACGGCGTCGGCAGCCGGGGCGCCGGCGTCACCGGCAGCCGCCGGGGACTGGGCGACGGCCGCGACCGACCCACCCACGGTGGCATCGACCCCGGCGTGAGCCTGGGCCTGGACCCCGGCGTGGGCCTGGGCCTGCGCCCCGGCAAGGGCCTCCGCCCCGGCGTGAGCCTGGACCCCAGCTCGAGCCCGAACCCGGATCTCGCTCGAAGCCAAGCCGCCCGTCGCGGCCTCGGCTTCGGCCCGGGTCGGCCGCCCCGTCCCGGCGCCAGGCCGGGTGTCGGCACCGGCCCGTCCACGACCGACGCCGTCGAGGGCTCGCGCCGTTCCGCCGTCGGCACTTTCCGGCGCCGACGGGTCGGCCCGGTGCGTCCGAACCCCCGCGTCGGACGCACCGGACTCCTTGCCGGCCTGAGCCTCGCGCTCGGCCGAATCCCTCATCCCCACGCCCGAGGCAGTCCCGTCCGGGACCTCCCGCTCCCCTGTTCCCGCGCGCACGGCGTCAGTCGCCGCGACCTCCATCGAGGCTGCCCGCGCCCATTCCCCCTCCTCGGAGGCGTGGGCAACAGACGGCGCACCCGGGCCATCCGTCCCGGGCCGTGCCGAGGCGTCGACCGCGGTGGCGTCCGCGGTCTCCGAACCGGCAGCGACCGGCGCGGCCGCGCCGTCGTCCGACAGGTCCGTGTCTTCAAGGACCGCGTCGTCGAGGACCGCGTCTTCGGGGACCGCGTTGTCGAAGTCCTCCGGGCGGGTGTCGTCGATCTCGGCGAGCCGCTGGAGCGCGGTGCGAGTCAGGCTGGGCCGACGGGACAGGAAGCGGCGGGTGATCGTGCCGCGCTCCGGGTGGGTGGCCAGCCAGCCCTCGCCGGCGCGCAGCAGCTTCTCGACTTCTTCCGGCGTCACCCAGTAGTGCTTGGCGTCGTCGAGCACCGGCAGCAGGACATACAGGTGCCGGAGCGCGTCGGCCACGCGGAACGTCCCGGTCAGACGCAACCGCACGTACCGCGAGTCGCCCCACTCCGGGAAGCGCTCGTCGAGCGCCACCGGTTCGGCCTCGACCGTCCACCCGAGCGGCTCGAACAGCCCGCGCACCAGCCGCGGCCCGCCGCGCGACGGCAGCGCCGGCACGCGGACCTCCAACGGCCACAGCTCGTCCACGAGTTCGGGACGCCGGTCGCAGCGCGCCTGCATCGCCGTCCGGAAGACCGAGCCCAACGCGACGGCAAGCAGCGAGGACGCGGCGTACGGCCGGTCGTTCACGTACTGCGCAAGCGCGAAGTCGGGCGTGGACTTCTTCGCGCCGCGGACGAGCGCGATCGGGTCGACGTCGAGCAGCAAGGCGACTTCGCAGCGGTCCGGGCCGGCTTCCGGGTAGAAGACGTGCGCCGTCCCGTGCGCCGTGCCGAACTGCTGCGCCTTCTCCGGATGCTTGTACAGCAGAAATCCGAGGTCGGCGGCGGGCTGGCGCGTGGTGGCTATCGTCAAGAACACCCGGCCGAGTATCGCGGCACGGCCTCCACCGAAACCACGGGATTTCCCGATGTGCGGGCCCGGCGGCTGCGGTGACGTGACGCCCCGGCAGCCCGGCGAGAGCCCCGATGCGAGCGCGCCCGGACCGACATGCAGAGGCACCCGGACGGGATCGCCCCAACGTCGCCCCCACCCCACGCCGGATCGACGCGCCTGCCACCGCGGCACCACAGCGCGGCAACCCCCACCGCCGCACGAACCCGCCGCGAAGCTGCACATGCCACGAGGTCGCGACCACGCGGCGGGACTCCCCTGTACCTGTCTTGCCGCCGCCCGAACACACACTTCCCGCAGCACCGTCGCCGCACGACGACTCCGCGCTCACCGCGACAGCACCACACGATCGTTCCCGCACTCCTCCCGTCACCGGCAGGGCACGTCGGTCCCGCGGACCCGACCCGCCACCCCCACCTCGGAGACCACACAGCCCCCACACCTCAGCAAGCACGGCGCGCCATCCGCTCCGCCCCGCCGATGTCCAACCGCCGCGCAACGGCCATACGCGCAGAACGACTTGACCGCCGGACACCGCCATCCGCGCCCGCCGCCGCGGACTCCCCTGCCCGCACGGCACCGCGCTCGATCGGAATCACCTCCGCCAGCTCCGCCCGCAGCCGATGCGGGTCTCTGGGGTGGCCGGCGCCGACGGCGGAGGCCGGGCCGTCCGGTTCCGGGTCGCCCGGGCCCGGGTCGCAGTGCCGGCAGGCGGCATACGGCGGAACCTCCGCGGCAAGCAACAGCCACGGATCGACGGGCGAGTTCGGGAACCAGGTATGGGCTTCCTGGACCGCACGCAGGCGGACCAGTGCGTGGAAGGTGTGCTCCCAGGCCGTCCGGACCCGGGCGCAGGCTTCCGCGTCGAGGCGGACGTCATCCGGCGCCGCGGTGCCGTCGTACGGTGCGCCGCCGCGGGCGAGCGACCGCAACAGCCGTGCGGTGCGGCCGAGAACGCGCGTGATGCTGCCGACCGGGTAGAGCACGTCGTCCAGCGGATCGCGCCAAGTCGCCGACCGGCGCAGGGTCAACGGCGTGATCCCGTCGACGAGCCGTGCGGCGATGCGCAGTTCGTCGGCGGCCCGGCACAGGCACCCCGCGTGCCCGCGGTCGGCGCGCCAGGAGTCGACGGCCCGCAACGCGAACCGCAGCGAACGCCCCGCGGCCACAAGGCCTTCGGCGGTGGTGGCCGCCACCGCGACCGCGTCGTCGACATCGGCCGCGCGAGCGACGGCGACCGTGGTGGAAGCTCCGGCAACTGCGGCCGGAGCGGCAGGAATGGTAGGCGTGGAGAACATCGCCGACTCCCTCGTGAACGTCGCCCCGCCCCCGTGACGTGGCGACGGACCAACAGTGGCCGAGAACCACCGCTCCCCACGAACCGCAAACCCCCCGAACCCCCGAATTCTGTGGATAACCCCCCAGATTCACCTCCCCGAGTGACGCCCCCGACCCTCATCCACAGCCATCCGGGCGACGCCGTTGACAGGCCAACCTCATCCGGAACGCACACGGCCTGGCCTCTTACGCAGGCGGCAGAGATGCGGACAATTCTGTCCGATAAGCCGCTCGGCCAAGGGCTCTTCGCGCTGCGCTTCGACGTCGTGAACCAGGCGATACGCATCACGTCGCGCTGGGCGATGCCATGGCGCAGGCCGTCTACGACCGACGCCTCGAGCTCGGTTGGTCGAAAGCCGAACTCGTCAGGCGCGCCGGGATGAACGAGCGCGTCATCCGGCGCCTCGAAGACGGCGGCCGGCCGGTCACGGGTCCGACGCTCATGCGCCTCGGGACGGCCCTCGGCGGCAGCTTCGCCGTCGAACTGCGCGGCTCGTCCCCGACAGTGATCTTCGAACCCGTGCAGGTGCGCAAGGCAGCTGCCGAGGCCCTCCGCATCGCCGCCGCGCTGCTGGACGCCGGATTCGCCCCCGAGCAGACGCGCATACTGCTCCGCCTGTCGAAGTCCGAATTCCCGCACCTCGACTCCGCGGGGGCGGCCGCGGCTCGTCAGAGCAAAGCCGGCGAACCGCGCCCCCATCACCGCCACACGGCCACCCCCCAAGGCCGCACCGTCCACACCATCGGGGCAGACACCCGACAGCAAGCATTCGGCAACGGACTGCACGCGCCGCTCGCCGGGCACCGCACACCAAGCCGAGGGCGGCTCCGTCGACACAGACCGCGTCGACCCAACCGAAGCAGCTTCACCAACGCGGACCGCGTCGAACACCCCGACGCAGGTCCCCGCCCTCACCGACGTCAGCCGCAACCCGTCGGCCGACCAGCCCCGGCTACCCCTTCTTCTTCCCCCGCGGCGCCGGCTCCAGGATCGCCACGCACTCCACGTGGTGGGTGTTCGGGAACAGGTCGAATGCCCGGACGCCCTTCGTGCGGAAGCCCAGCTCGGCGAAGTACTTCAGGTCGCGGGCGAGTGCCGCCGGGTCGCAGGCCACGTAGGCGATCCGGCGCGGGGTCAGGCGGGCGATGCGCTCCGCGACCGTCTTGCCCGCGCCCGCGCGCGGCGGGTCGAGGACGACGAGGTCGGCGCGGCGGAGGAAGCCCGGGCGGGTGAGGACGCGGTCGACCTTGCCGACCTCGAAGCGCGCGCCGGGGACGTCCCGCAGGTTGTGCTTGGCGTCTTCGATGGCCTCGCGGGAGGACTCGACGCCGATGACGGTGTCGCCGTCCGCGAGCCGGTCGGCGATGGCGCCGGCGAACAGGCCGACGCCGCAGTACAGGTCGAGTGCGAGGTCGCCCGGCTTCGGTTCGAGGCCGTCGAGGACGGCGGCCACCAGGGTGTCCGCGGCCGCCGGGTGGACCTGCCAGAAGCCCGCGCCGGAAACGCGCCACGTGCGTCCGGCTGCGACCTCGCGGACCGCCGCGCGGCCGTGCACGCGCTTGGTGCGGCCGCGGTCGTCGGCGCGGAACACCGAGACGGGGCGCTCCAGTTCGACGATCGGCAGGCGGCCGTCGGTGGCCGCCGGGGTGACCACGACGGCGCGGTCCAGGGAGCCGGTCGCGGCGACCGCCTCGACGGTGGCGACGCCCGTCCAGTCGCGGGATTCGACGCCGAGTTCCTCGACGCCGGGTGCGGCGATCGCGCACGCGTCGACGACCTCGACGTCGTGCGAGCGGTGCTTGCGCAGGCCCGCGGCGCCGGTGGCCGGGTCGACGGCGAACTGCACGCGGGTGCGCCAGCCCAGGCCCTCGGGCAGGCCGGGCGGCCCGGCGACGGCTTCGACGGCCACGTCGAGGTCGAGTCCGGCGAGGCGGCGCAGTTGCTCGGCGACGACCGCGGCCTTGAGGCGGCGCTGCGCGGCGGGCGCCGCGTGCTGCCAGTCGCAGCCGCCGCAGCGGCCGGGCCCGGCGAACGGGCACGGCGGAGTCACCCGGTCCTCGGACGCGTCGAGCACCTCGACGACGTCGGCGCGCAGGAACCGCGAGGTCGCGGTGCCGTCGGTGACCTCGACGACGGCGCGCTCGCCCGGCAGCCCGTGCCGGACGAACAGCACGCGGCCTTCGTGCCGTGCGACGCAGTGCCCGCCGTGCGCGACGGGACCGATCTCCACCTCGTACCGGGTGCCGGCCAGGGACTCGGGCGCGTCTTCGGCGGCGGGACGGGCGGTACGGGGCGTAGGCACGGGACTCCTCGCAAGAACGGGCTGGGGGGCCGCCCCGCGGATTCACCCCGCGGCGCGACCCCCCAGCCTACGGCCTCGGCCGGCCCTCACCGTCCCGTCGCGCCCCCGCCGCCGCCCGCGGAGCCTCCGGTGCCCCTGCCGGCTTCCCGGCGCGCCCGGGCCTCGGCCTTCTGCTTCGCCGACGGCTCGCCGCGCCGCACCGCACCCGGCGCGTTGTAGCCGCCCACGTCCTTGACCCGGTCCGACGACACGAGCTGCCACGGCACCGACGCGACCACGACACCGGTGGTGAACAGCAGGCGCCCCTTGAGCCGCAGTGCGCTCTGGTTGTGGAGGATGTGCTCCCACCAGTGCCCCACCACGTACTCGGGGATGTAGACCGTGACCACGTCGCGCGGCGACGACCGGCGCACGTTCTTCACGTACTCCACGATCGGCCGGGTGATCTCGCGGTAGGGCGAGTCGAGCACCTTCAGCGGCACCTCGATCCCCCGCTCGTCCCACTCCTCGCGCAGTGCCTCGGTCTCCTCCGGGTCCACCGAGACGGTGACCGCCTCGAGCACCGAAGGCCGCGCCGCCCGCGCATAGGACAGGGCCCGCAGCGTCGGCTTGTGCAGCTTGGACACGAGCACGATGCCGTGGACGCGCGACGGCAGCTTCATGTCCTCGTCGAGGTCGGCGACGAGTTCTTCCGACACCCGGTCGTAGTGCCGCCGGATGCCCTTCATGAGCATGAACAGCGCGGCCATCGCGAGTATGGCGATCCACGCGCCCTGCGTGAACTTGGTGAGCAGGACGATGACCAGCACCGTCCCGGTCATCGCCAGGCCGATCGTGTTGATGACGCGGCTGCGGATCATGTGCCGCCGGGCCGCGGGGTCGTTCTCGGTCTTCAGGTGCCGCGTCCAGTGCCGGATCATGCCCGCCTGGCTCAGCGTGAACGACACGAAGACGCCGACCACGTAGAGCTGGATCAGCTTGGTCGGCTCGGCGTTGAACGCCACGATCAGCACGATCGCGAAGCCGGCCAGCATGATGATGCCGTTGCTGAACGCGAGCCGGTCGCCGCGGGTGTGGAGCTGGCGCGGCAGGTAGCGGTCCTGCGCGAGGATCGAGCCGAGCACCGGGAAGCCGTTGAAGGCGGTGTTCGCGGCGAGCACCAGGATGAGGCCGGTGACCGCGAGCACCAGGTAGAAGACCGGCGACGCGAACGTGCCGCCGAAGACCGCGTCGGCGACCTGCGCCACGACCGTCTTCTGCTCGTGGCCCGGGGGCGCGCCGATCAGCTGCGTCTCCGGGTCCGCGGCGAAGTGCACCTTCGTCATCTTCGCGAGCACCAGGATGCCCATGAGCATGGTGACCGCGATCGTGCCCATGAGCAGGAGCGTCGTCGCCGCGTTCTTGCTCTTCGGCTTGCGGAACGCGGGCACGCCGTTGCTGATCGCCTCGACACCGGTCAGCGCCGCACAACCGGAGGAGAAGGTGCGCAGCAGCAGGAACACCAGGGCGATGCCGGTGAAGGAGTCCTCGGCCTGGATCGAGTACCCGGCGCTCTCCGCCTCCATATGCGCGCCCGTCGCGGCGCGGATCAGGCCGAACAGCGTCATGCCGATGATCGAGGCCATGAACAGATACGTCGGGACGGCGAACGCCGATCCCGACTCCCGCACCCCGCGCAGGTTCATCGCCATCAGCAACAGCACAAGGCCGACGGCATACAGCACCTTGTGCTCGCCTATCGCCGGGATCGCCGAGGAGATGTTGGCGACGCCGGACGAGATCGACACCGCCACGGTGAGCACGTAGTCGACCATCAGCGCGGCGCCGACCGTCAGACCGGCGTTCGGCCCGAGGTTGACGGTCGCCACCTCGTAGTCGCCGCCGCCGCTGGGATAGGCGTGCACGTTCTGCCGGTATGAGGCCACCACGGTCAGCATGACCACGACGACCGCGAGACCGACCTTCCAGCTGAAGCTGTACGCCGCCATTCCGGCCAGCGACAGGGTCAGCAGGATTTCGTCCGGCGCGTATGCCACCGACGACAGCGCGTCGGAGGCGAAAACGGGCAGGGCGATCCGCTTCGGCAGCAGGGTCTCGTGCAGCTTGTCGCTGCGCAGGGCCCGGCCCACAAGAATACGTTTGGATAGATCGGTCAGTCTTGACACGCGGGCGATCGTACGCTGTGCGGATTCGGTACGTCGGTGCACCCGCCGTTCTGCGCCCGTGTAACGTCCACGGAACGTCTGTCACCCTGGTGGCAGAGCCTGACATCACAAAGCTCAGCAAAGCCCGACAAACGACATTCGCAAGGGCAACGCGGGACTCGCCGGAAGGACGGCCGTGCACATCGTCATCATGGGGTGCGGGCGCGTGGGCTCCACGCTCGCGCAGACCCTGGAGGAGCTGGGCCACTCGGTCGCCGTGGTGGACCGGGACGCGACGTCGTTCCGGCGCCTCGGATCGCACTTCTCCGGACGCCGCGTCACGGGCGTCGGCTTCGACCAGGACACCCTGCGCGCCGCCGGCATCGAAGAAGCGGGCGCGTTCGCCGCGGTGAGCAGCGGCGACAACTCGAACATCATCGCGGCGCGCGTGGCCCGGGAGACCTTCGGCGTGGAGAACGTCGTGGCGCGGATCTACGACCCGCGGCGCGCCGAGGTGTACCAGCGGCTCGGCATCCCGACGGTGGCCACCGTGCGGTGGACCGCCGACCAGATGCTGCGGCGGCTGCTGCCGAGCGGCGCGGAGCCTCTGTGGCGGGACCCGAGCGGCAGCGTCCAGCTCGCCGAGGTGCACGTGAACCCGCAGTGGATCGGGCACCGCATCGCCGACCTGGAAGAGGCGTCGGGCGCCCGGGTCGCCTTCCTCACCCGCCTGGGCGAGGGCACCCTGCCCGGCCCGGACACCGTGCTGCAGGAAGGGGACCTGGTGCACGTGATCATGCACCAGGCGGATGTGGCGGCCGTCGAGGCGGCCTTCGAGAAAGAGCCGGAGGACCACTGATGCGCGTCGCGATCGCCGGGGCGGGCGCGGTAGGCCGCTCCATCGCGGGGGAACTGCTGGAGAACGGCCACGAGGTCCTGCTCGTCGACAAGGCCCCGGACGCCATCAAGGTGGAGAGCGTCCCGCAGGCCGAGTGGCTGCTCGCCGACGCGTGCGAGATCACCTCGCTCGACGAGGCCGCGCTGCAGCGCTGCAACGTGGTCATCGCCGCGACCGGTGACGACAAGGTCAACCTGGTCGTCTCGCTGCTCGCCAAGACCGAGTACGGGGTGCCGCGGGTCGTCGCCCGCGTCAACAACCCGAAGAACGAGTGGCTGTTCAACGAGGCCTGGGGCGTCGACGTCGCGGTGTCGACCCCGCGCCTGATGTCCGCGCTCGTCGAGGAAGCGGTCAGCGTCGGCGACCTGGTCCGCCTGATGCGGTTCAGCCAGGGCGACGCCAACCTCGTCGAGCTGACCCTGCCGTCCGACACCACGCTGGTCGGCACCCGGGTCGGCGACGTGCACTGGCCCGAGGACACCGCGCTGGTGACGATCCTGCGCGAAGGCCGCGTGCTGGTCCCCAGCAAGGACGACTCGCTGGAAGCCGGCGACGAACTCCTCTTCGTGGCCGCGCCACACCGCGAGGAAGAGCTGGAAGACCTGCTCTCCAGCCGCTGACCCGCCACACGGGAAGGCAACGCCCGAGGGGCGCGATCCGGTCACGGGTCGCGCCCCTCGGCGTGCGGCGGGCGACACGGTCACACCCGCCGCGTCCGGTCCGGGACGCCGGTCACACGGCCATCCCGACGTACATGTCCTCGGTGCGCTCGCTGAACTCGCGCACCACGCGCTCCTTCTCGTACGGCCGCAGGCTCGCCCGGAAGGTCCGCAGGAAGTCGTTGCACTGGGACGAGTTGAGCCGTGTCGCGATGTCGAGCGCCTCCGCCGCCTTGCTGCACGCCGCGTCCAGTTCGTTCTCCGCCAGGTGCGCGGCGGCCATGAAGGTGGTGTCCTGCGCGCAGCGGCGGGTGTACCCGTCCGCCCGCAGCCCTATGGCCTCGTTGGCGAACTGCTGGGTCCGCTCGGGCTGCCGCAGGTCGCGGTGGCAGTGCGCGAACTCGTGCACCAGCTCGGCCTTGTCGAAGTACTGGCACCACGCGGGGTCCTCGTCGCCGTCCGCGGCGTCCAGCGCGCGTTCGGCGGCGCGCAGCGCGTCCACGCACCCGCGTTCCTCGCGCATCGCGGCGTGCCCGCGGGCCTCCATGGCCAGCACGAGCGCCTGCCCGCGGTGCGTCAGCGAGCCGCGCGCGCCCTGGTAGGCGGCGCGCGCCAACTGCACTGCTTCCCAGCCGTGTCCGAGGTAGACGGCCTGGCAGGCCATGTTCGCCATGACGTAGGCGCCGTAGGCGCGGTCGTCGGCCGCCTGCGCGAGCCGCAGCGCCTGGATGTGGTACCGCTGCGCGAGCGCGTGCCGCCCGGAGTCGAAGGACAACCACCCGGCCAGTTCGGTGAGTTCGGCGACGGCGCGGAACAACGACCGTCCCACGTCGTCGCCGTAGGACCCGGACAGCTTGGTCCGGGCCACGCCGTGCAGGTGGTTGACCACGGTGTCGCGCAAGTCGCCGCCGCCCTGGGCGCGGTCGAGCTTGCGGAACATCACCACGGTCTGGCGGATGCGTTCGACGTCGGCCGCGCGCACCCGGCCTCCGCCCGTCTCCGGCGAGGCGTGTTCCATCGCCTCGGGTTCCGCCCCGGTCGCGGTCGACCAGAACAGTGCGGGGCTGGAAAAAGCCGCGGCGCCGAAGGTCGACCCGAGCAGGAAATTGCGGCGGTTCATGTCTCTCCCCGTCAGCTCGACCACGGCGCGGCGGATGTCGGACACCGTGCGAGCGACGCTCAGACCGTCGAACGGATCCGCGGCGGGGGGCCGCCGGTCCCGCAACCCCAGGTCGCTGACCGTAAGTTCGTAACCCAATCTGCGGCCGAGCACCTCGGCGAGCAGATCGGGGATGGGCCAACGCGGTTGCGCCCCGTCGAGCCAGCGGGCCACCGAGGTGTGGGTGCACCCCAGGTGCCGGCCACGGCGCTCGGCCGCCTTGTTGACCCAACGGGCGATTTCACGCCTCGTCAGACCGGCCTCTTCGACCAGTGCGCGAAGGTCGGTGTTTCCGGCCACCGTCCCCGCCTCCTTTCACACGAGGCATAACCGGGACGCTAGTTGCCGGGATACGGCCGGTGCAGGAATGAGTCGGGTATTGGACGGCTTCACTCAAAAGCCGAACGGCCGCTTTCGCAAGCGGCCGTTCGGCTTCGAATTTCGATCAGCGAGCGGAAGATTCCGTTCCGCTCGACGATGGCGCGTCTTGGTCTTCCGCTTTCGCGCCGCCATCGCCGTCCTCGTCTTCGTCGCGCGCCACCTTGATCGGCGGCGGGGCTTTCGACAGGAAAACGTAGGTGATGTACACGGCCAACAGGAACGGCGGAATACCGAGGGCGACCTTCAGCCAGCCCAGCACTTCCGCCTTGTGCGCGAAGTACAGCGGGAACATGATCGCGGACTTGCCGAGCAGCACCGCCGCCCACGCCCACGACGCCTTCGTGTACGCCTTGAACCGCCCCGGGTTCTCGGTGCGCCACGTGAAGTCCTCGCCCATCACCGGCCCGAGCAGCACGCCGATGAGCGGCCACTTCGCCAGCGCGGACACCGCGTACAGCACGCCGAGCCCGAGGGTCCACAGCATGCCCGGCAGGTAGAAGTTCTCCGCTTTGCCGGAGAACATCGCGAACACCGCGCCGATCGCGACGCCGAAGACGCCGCCGAACGCGTGCTGCACGGTCTCCCGGCGCACCAGCCGGATCACGCCGAACACCGCGGACAACCCCAGCGCGCTCCACGCGGCGGCGCCGAGGTTCTTGGTGATCGTGTACACCAGCACGAACACCAGACCGGGAACGGTCGTGTCGATCATGCCGCGCACGCCGCCGAACGCCTCGATCAGCGTCTTGGCCTCGTCGTGCGCCGGCTCGTCCGGCGCCCCGGGCGCGATCCGGTCGACCTCGGCGTCCTCCGCGCCGCCGGGCCGCGGGCCGACACCGGCCACGACCCAGTTCACCTTGTCGGCGACCTCACCGGTCAGGTGCCGCGGTTCCCGGGCATCTCCGTGGACGTCCGACGTCACGCCGTCACCCTCCCCCGGCCTTCGCGCGGGGTGCGCCCCCGCCGACCGGCCGCAGCTCGTACTTCGGGTTGAACAGGACGGGCCGCCCCTGCGCGGTCGTGACCCGACCGCTGGCGACCAATTGCCGGCCCGGCTCTATCCCGGCGATCTTGCGGCGGCCCAGCCAGACCACGGACAGCGCGCCGGAGCCGTCGTATATCTCGGCCTCCAGCGCCGGGACACCGGCACGGGGACGGAACGTCACCGTGCGCAAGGTCCCGCCTACCGTGACGAGGTCGCGCTCTTCGACCGAGCCGATCGCCGTGCACCCGAGACGGCTGCAGTCCTGCTGCAGCTCCTCGGCCTCCAGCTCCTCGTGCGTCGACGTGAGCCGGTTGATCATCCGGCGGAATCGGCCGGGCTGCCGCTCGACCCCGGTGGTACCACTCATGCACGCGAGGGTACCTGTTCGGGCGCACGGCCGGGATCCGCCGGAGGTCCCGAACCGGCGCCCGGCGCACTCCCCGCGACGGCCCGGCGACGGCTCACGGCTCGAACCGGTACCCCATGCCCGGCTCGGTGACCAGGTGCTTCGGGTGCGACGGATCGGCCTCCAGCTTGCGCCGCAGCTGCGCCATGTAGACCCGCAGGTAGTTGGTCTCCGTCCCGTATTGCGGACCCCAGACCTCCTGGAGGAGGGAACGCTGTGTGACCAGCCGACCCGCATTGCGTACCAGCACTTCGAGCAGATGCCACTCGGTCGGGGTGAGGCGGACGTCCTTGCCGTCCCGGTGCACCTTCTTGGCGGCCAGGTCGACGGTGAACGCCTCGGTGGCCACCACCGGCGCCTCGTCCTCGGGGGCGGCGCGGCGGACCGCGGCGCGCAGCCGGGCGAGCAGCTCGTCCATGCCGAAGGGCTTGGTGACGTAGTCGTCGGCGCCTGCGTCGAGCGCGGCCACCTTCTCGTTGGAGGCCTGCCGGGCGCTCAGCACGATGATGGGGACCTTCGTCCACCCGCGCAGGCCGCGGATCACCTCGACGCCGTCCAGGTCCGGCAGGCCCAGGTCGAGCAGCACCACGTCGGGGTGCCGGTCGGCGGCGGCGGTGAGCGCCTGGGTGCCGTCGGCGGCGGTGTCGACCTCATATCCGCGCGCCTTGAGGTTGATGGCCAGAGCCCGGACGATCTGCGGCTCGTCGTCCACGACGAGCACCCGTGTCATCGAAGTGCCTCCGTACGAGATGCGGGGTGTTCCGGTGATTCCTCGGCCGGTCCGGGCGGGTCCGGCGAGGCCGGGCGGGCGGCTGCTGCCATGCGCAGCGTGAGCGCCATGGTGAGACCGCCGCCAGGGGTGTCCTCGGCGACCAGCGCGCCGCCGAGCGCTTCGGCGAAGCCGCGGGCGACGGCCAAGCCGAGGCCGACGCCGCTGCCGGCGGGGGCGTCGCCGTAGCGCTGGAACGGTTCGAAGATGCGTTCCTTGGCCTCGTCCGGGACGCCCTTGCCGCGGTCGACGACGCGCAGCTCGACCCGGTCGCCCAGGGCGTCGGCCTTGACGTGCACGCGCCGGTCGGGCGGGTTGTGCTTGACCGCGTTCTCTATGACGTTCGCGAGCACCCGTTCGAGCAGTCCGGGGTCCGCCCACACGGTCGGCAGGGTCTCCGGGAAGTCCAGCGACACGGCCGATTCCGGGACGCCGATCACCGCGCCCGGCACCACCTCGTCGAGGGCGACCTCGCGGAACAGCGGCGTGACCGTGCCGGTCTGCAGGCGGCTCATGTCGAGCAGGTTGCCGATCAGCACGTCGAGCCGGTCGGCGCCGACCTCGATGGCTTCCAGCAGCTCCGCCTCGTCCTCGGGCGACCAGCTGACGTCCTCGGAGCGCAGCGAGGACACGCTGGCCTTGATCGCCGCCAGCGGGGTCCGCAGATCGTGCGAGACGGCCGCGAGCAGCGCGGTGCGGATGCGGTTGCCTTCCGCGAGCCGCCGGGCCTCCGCGGCCTCGGCGACGAGCTGCCGCCGCTCCAGGACGACCGCGGCCTGTGCGGCGAACGCGCCGAGCACCCGGCGGTCCTCGGCGGGCAGCATGCGGCCGGACAGCGCGAGCGCCATGGTGTCCGAGATCGGCACGTCCACCTCGGCGTCCTCGGGGCGGCGGGCCGGATGCGGGCCGACGCCGCCGACGCACGCCCACGGGCCGTGCGGCTCGGTGCGCTGGAGCATCGCCACCGACTCCATGCCGAACGCCTCGCGCACGCGTTCCAGCAGCGCGGGCAGCGCCTGCTCGCCGCGCAGCACGCTCCCGGCCAGGAAGCTCAGCGTCTCGGACTCCGACTGGCTGCGCGCCGCCTGGTGGGTGCGGCGGGCGGCGATGTCGACGACGGTCGCGACCGACAGCGCGACGACGACGAACACGCCCAGCGCGAACATGTTCTCCGGGTCGCGGATGGTCAGCGTGTGCAACGGCGGCGTGAAGTAGTAGTTGAGCAGCAGCGAAGCCATCACCGCGGTGAGCGTGGACGCCCACAGGCCGCCGACGAGCGCCACCCCGACGGTCAGCAGCAGGTACAGCAGCATCTCCGTCGGCAGCACGAGATGGTCGCGCGTGTTGACCATGCACACCGTCAGCAGCACCGGCCCGATCAGCGCGACCAGCCACGACACGAGCAGCCGGCGGCGGCTCACGCCGGATCGCGGCACCCTGACGGTGCGGCCGACGCCCGCGTGCTCGTGCGTGACGATGTGGACGTCGATGTCGCCGGACCCGGCCGCGACGGTCGCGCCGACGCCCGGTCCGAGGACGTACTGCCACGGCTTGCGGCGGCTGGAGCCGAGCACGATCTGGGTGGCGTTGACGCCGCGGGCGAAGTCCAGCAGCGCCGTCGGCACGTCCTCGCCGATGACCGAGTGGAACGTCCCGCCCAGCGACTCGACGAGGTTCCGCTGCCGCGCGAGAGCCTGCGGCGAGGCACCCGTGAGGCCGTCGCTCTTGGACACGTAGACCGCCAGCAGCTCGCCGCCCGAGCCGCGCGTCGCGATGCGCGCCGCCCGGCGGATGAGCGTGTCGCCCTCCGGGCCGCCGGTCAGGCCGACGACGATGCGTTCGCGCGCCGGCCACGTGGCGTTGATGCCGTGCTCGCTGCGGTACTGCTGGAGGTACTCGTCGACCCGGTCGGCGACCCACAGCAGCGCCAGCTCGCGCAGCGCGGTGAGGTTGCCGACGCGGAAGTAGTTCGACAGCGCCGCGTCGACCTTCTCCGGCGCGTACACGTTGCCGTGCGCCATGCGGCGGCGCAGCGCCTCCGGGGACATGTCGACCAGTTCGATCTGGTTCGCGCGGCGCACGACCTCGTCGGGCACGGTCTCGCGCTGCGGGACGCCGGTGATCGACTCGACGACGTCGTTGAGGGATTCCAGGTGCTGGATGTTGACCGTGGAGATGACGTCGATGCCCGCGTCGAGGATCTCGTCGATGTCCTGCCAGCGCTTCTCGTTGCGCGAGCCGGGCACGTTCGTGTGCGCGAGTTCGTCGACGAGGGCGACCTTGGGGCGGCGGGCGATGACCGCGTCGACGTCCATCTCGGTGAAGTGCGACCCGCGGTGTTCCATCGGGCGGCGCGGCACGGTCTCCAGCCCGTCGAGCATCTCCTCGGTGCGCGGCCGGCCGTGGCATTCGATGAACCCGACCACGACGTCCGAACCGCGGGAACGGCGGCGCTGGCCCTCGCCCAGCATGGCGTAGGTCTTGCCCACGCCGGGGGCGGACCCGAGGTATATGCGCAGCTTGCCGCGTCCCATGCCGTCCATTTTCCCATCCGGCGGTTTCCCGCGGTCTCGTCGTGCCGGCGCGTTGCGCCGCTTGCCCCGGTCCGGGCCCGCGCACCGGGGTGCGCGGGCCCGGAGCGGGTCACTGCGCGGGGGCCAGGTTGTTCAGGGCGATGTTGAGTTCGAGGACGTTGACGCGCTCGTCGCCGAGGATGCCGATGATGCGGCCGTCGGTGTGGTCGTCGACGAGCTTCTTCACCTTGGCGGGGTCGAGGTGGCGTTGTTCGGCGACGCGGTTGACCTGGATGAGGGCGTTGGCCTTGGAGATGTGCGGGTCCAGGCCGGAGCCGGAGGCGGTGACCGCGTCCGGCGGCACCTGGTCCTCGGACACCTTGTTGAATTCCGCGACCTGCTTCTTGCGGTCCTTGACCAGCTGGACGAATGTGGTGTTCTCCGGCCCGTAGTTGGACGCGCCGGACGCCAGCCCGTCGTAGTTCGACGCCGACGGCCGCGGCTGGAACCACCGGGGGTCCGGCTGCGTGGCCACGCCGCCCGCCTGCTCCTCGGTCAGCTGTGCGCCGCCCTGGAGGTAGGTGTACGTGACGGTGCCGTTGTCGTCGTGCTGGACGACCTCCTTGCCGTCCGCGTCGAACAGGCGCGGGTTGCCGTCCTTGTCGACGAGGTCGAAGCTCTGCCCGATGAGGCTGGAGCCGACCTCCTTGCCGCCGGCCTTCACCTGGGAGCCGTTGGCCTGGTCGTGGAACGCGGCCTGGGCGAGGCCGGTCATGGCCAGCGGGTAGGCGATGCCGAGGATCACGGTGAGCACCAGCACGGCGCGCAGGCCGGCCAGGAACACGCGGATTCGGGTGCTTGCGTTGGTGGCCATGGCGATCAACCGATTCCGGGGATGAGCGAGACGATCAGGTCGATGATCTTGATCCCGACGAACGGGGCGACGAGGCCGCCGAGCCCGTAGACCGCCAGGTTGCGCGACAGCATCTTGTCCGCGGACAGCGGCCGGTAGCGCACGCCGCGCAGCGCCAGCGGGATCAGCGCCACGATGATCAGGGCGTTGAAGACGACCGCCGAGATGATCGCGGACTGCGGCGTCGCCAGGTGCATGACGTTCAGCTTGTCCAGCGGCGCCAGGCCGGCCGGGCCGCCCGCGACGGCGAACATCGCCGGGATGATCGCGAAGTACTTCGCCACGTCGTTCGCGATGGAGAACGTGGTGAGCGCGCCGCGGGTGATCAGGAGCTGCTTGCCGATCTCGACGATCTCGATGAGCTTGGTCGGGTTCGAGTCGAGGTCGACCATGTTGCCGGCTTCCTTGGCCGCCGACGTGCCGGTGTTCATGGCCACGCCGACGTCGGCCTGCGCGAGCGCGGGTGCGTCGTTGGTGCCGTCGCCGGTCATCGCGACGAGCTTGCCGCCGGCCTGCTCGCGCTTGATGAGGGCCATCTTGTCCTCGGGCGTGGCCTCGGCGAGGAAGTCGTCGACGCCGGCCTCGTCCGCGATGGCTTTCGCGGTGAGCGGGTTGTCGCCCGTGATCATGACGGTCTTGATGCCCATGCGCCGCAGTTCGTCGAACCGCTCGCGCATGCCCTCCTTGACGACGTCCTTGAGGTGGACGACGCCGAGGACGCGGGCGCCGCGCTCGTCTTCGGCGGCGACCAGCAGCGGGGTGCCGCCGGCCGCGGAGATGCCGTCGACGAGTTCGCCGGACTGGCGCGGCACGCTGCCGCCGCGCTCGGACACCCAGGTGCTGACGGCGGACGCGGCGCCCTTGCGGACCCGGCGGACCTTGCCGTCCTCCGTCAGGTCCACGCCCGACATGCGGGTCTGGGCCGTGAAGGGCACCCAGTCGGCGTTGCCGAGTTCGCCCTGGTGGCGCTCGCGCAGCCCGTAGGCGGTCTTCGCGAGGACGACGATCGAGCGGCCTTCGGGGGTCTCGTCGGCGAGGGACGACAGCTGTGCGGCGTCCGCCAGTTCGGCATCGTCCACTCCGTCGACGGGCACGAACTCGGAAGCCTGCCGGTTGCCGAGGGTGATGGTGCCGGTCTTGTCCAGCAGCAGCGTGCTCACATCGCCCGCCGCCTCCACCGCGCGGCCGGACATCGCCAGCACGTTGCGTTGCACCAGCCGGTCCATGCCGGCGATGCCGATCGCGGACAGCAGGGCGCCGATGGTGGTCGGGATGAGGCAGACCAGCAGGGCGACCAGCGTGATCAGCGACTGCTCGGCGCCCGAGTAGATCGCCAGCGGCTGGAGCGTGACGACCGCGAACAGGAAGATGATCGTCAGCGACGCCAGCAGGATGTTGAGCGCGATCTCGTTCGGCGTCTTCTGCCGCGCTGCGCCTTCCACGAGCGCGATCATCCGGTCGATGAACGTCTCGCCCGGCTTCGTGGTGATCTTCACGACGATCCGGTCGGACAGCACCTTGGTGCCGCCGGTGACGGCGCTGCGGTCGCCGCCCGACTCGCGGATGACCGGCGCGGATTCGCCGGTGATCGCGGACTCGTCGACGCTGGCGACCCCTTCGACGACGTCGCCGTCGCCGGGAATGACGTCGCCGGCCTCGCACACGACCAGGTCGCCGACCTTGAGGTCGGTGCCGGGCACGCGCTCCTCGCGGTCGCCTTCCAGACGCCGGGCGATCGTGTCGGTCTTCGCCTTGCGCAGCGTGTCGGCCTGCGCCTTGCCGCGGCCTTCCGCGACGGCTTCGGCGAGGTTCGCGAAGATCACGGTCAGCCACAGCCACACGGTGGTGACCCAGGCGAAGACGCTGGGGTCCTTGACCGCCATGACGGTCGTGAGGACCGAGCCGATCTCGACGACGAACATGACGGGCGTACGCACCATCACGCGCGGGTCGAGCTTCCGGACCGCGTCGGGCAGCGACTTGAGCAGCTGCCGCGGTTCGAACAGGCCGGCCGCGACCCGGCTCGGGCCGGCTGGCGGTTCGGGAGTCGGAGTGGTCTCGGGTGCGGGAAGTGTGGTGGTCATGGTTATGCGAGCCCCTCCGCGAGCGGGCCGAGCGCGAGGGCCGGGAAGAAGGTGAGGCCGGTGACGATGACGACGACGCCGACGAGGGTGCCGACGAACAGCGGCTTGGTGGTCTTGAGCGTGCCGACGGTCTCGGGCACCTGGCGCTGTTCGGCGAGGCGTCCGGCGAGGGCGAGCACGAGCGCGATGGTGACGAACCGGCCGATGAGCATCGCGAATCCGATGGTGACGTTGTAGTACTCGGTGTTCGCGTTGAGGCCGGCGAACGCGGAGCCGTTGTTGTTGGCCCCCGAGGTGTACGCGTACAAGACCTCGGACAGGCCGTGCGGCGAATCGGAGTTGAGGATCGACGCGCGTTCGCCGGGCAGCGCCGTCGCGACGCCGGTCATGGTGAGGATCGTCGCCGGGACGGTGAGGATGTACAGCGCGACGATCTTCATCTCGCCCGCGCCGATCTTCTTGCCCAGGTACTCCGGCGTGCGCCCGACCATGAGGCCCGCGACGAACACCGCGAGGATCGCCATGATCAGCATGCCGTAGAGCCCGGATCCGACACCGCCGGGCGTGATCTCGCCGAGCATCATGCCGAGCAGCGTGATGCCGCCGCCCAGCCCGGTATACGACGAGTGGAACGAGTTCACCGCGCCGGTCGAGGTCATCGTGGTCGACACCCCGAACAGCGACGAGCCCGGGACGCCGAAGCGCTGCTCCTTGCCTTCCGTCGCGCCGCCCGCGATCTCCAGGGCGGTGCCGTTGTGGTGCATCTCGGTCCAGGTCATCAGCACGACGGCGACGAACCAGATCGTGAACATCGCGGCGAGGATCGCGTAGCCCTGCTTGGCCGAGCCGACGAGGGTGCCGAAGGTGCGCGGCAGCGAGAACGGGACGACCAGGATCAGGAAGATCTCGAACAGGTTCGTGAACGCGTTCGGGTTCTCGAACGGGTGCGCGGAGTTGGCGTTGTAGAAGCCGCCGCCGTTGGTGCCGAGTTCCTTGATGACCTCCTGAGAAGCCACCGGCCCGCCGGGGATGGTCTGCGTCCCGCCGTTGAGCGTGGTGACCGTGTGCGGGTCGGCGAGGTTCTGCAGGGTGCCCGAGGCGACCAGCACGATCGTGCCGATGATCGCGATCGGCAGCAGGATGCGGACGACGCCGCGCACCAGGTCGACCCAGAAGTTGCCGATCTCGCCGGAGCGGACCCGGATGAACCCGCGGACCAGCGCGATCGCGACGGCCATGCCGACCGCGGCGGACACGAAGTTCTGCACGGTCAGGCCGGCCATCTGCACGAAGTGCCCGACGGCCTGCTCGCCCGAGTAGGACTGCCAGTTCGTGTTCGCGGTGAACGACGCCGCGGTGTTGAACGCCTGGTCGGCCTTCATCGGCGCGAAGCCGAGGTTCCAGGGCAGCTTGTCCTGGAAGCGCAGCAGCCCGTACAGGACGAGCATCGAGAACATCGAGAAGGCGAGGACGCTGCGGAGGTAGATGCCCCAGCGCTGCCCCGAGTTCGGGTCGGCGCCGACGAGCTTGTAGATCCACCGCTCGCCGCGCAGGTGCTTCTCGGACGAGTAGACGCGCGCCATGTAGTCGCCGAACGGGCGGTGCACCGCGGCGAGGACGGCGATCAGCAGGGATATCTGGAGGATCCCCGCGACAGTGGTACTCACTAGAACCTCTCGGGGAAGATCAGGGCGAGCACCAGGTAGCCCAGCAGGGCGATGGCGACCGAGAGGCCGACGATGCTGTCTGCGTTCACAGCTTCGCCACCCCCTTGGCCAGGGCGACGACCAGCGCGAAGAACGCGATCGTCAGGAGTACGAAGGCCACGTCAGCCATCGCTCAAGCTCCTTGTGAAGGGCGCGGATCGAGGGTGCCGCGCCGTCGTGGTCGGGTCCCCCGGCACGGCTCCTTGCCGCCGTGTCGACCACATTCGTAGCAGCGCCAAGCACTCTTAAATGCCTTCAATCAGGGCATTTCGCCAAGTGCTAGCGGCGCCCTGACGCGCCCCCCGGCGATCTTTACGCCCCTCTAACGGGACCCTGACGCGCGTCGCCGGCCACTCCGGCCGCGGACATGCGAGGGCAGCCCCGCGCACGGCAGGCCCCGGACATGCGGAAGGGCCCGGACTCACTCCTGGGAGTGAGTCCGGGCCCTTCCGGCACACGTCTCCGGGCGCGCTCGGGCGCGCCCGCGTCCGGGCACCCGGGTCAGCGCACCTCGGTGATCTCCGGGCCGCGCGAGAACGGGTTCAGGTCGCCGGCGTACGGGCTCTGCGGCTCGGCCGCCTCGCCCGCGGCCGGCGCCACCCCGCTGGCCGGGTCGATCTGCGCGTTGTCCGGGAGGCGCAGCAGGATCGGGTCGCGCGGCGCCATCGGGTCCGCGCCGCGCACCACGACGGTCTCGCGGAACAGCCGCTCCAGGTCGGCGCCCTGCTCGGCGTCGACGGCGGCCCGCCCGGACACCACGCCGCGCAGGAACCAGCGCGGGCCGTCGCAGCCCACGAAGCGCACCAGCTGCGCGCCTTGGGTGCCGTCCGGAAGCTGCACCGGGACCTGCGCGCGCAGCTCCCAGCCCAGGCCGCCGTCCAGCTCGTCGACGATGCCGCCCTGCTGGGTGATCCCGCCCGCGATCTCGTTGCGGATCTCGTGCCAGATGCCCTCGCTGCGCGGCGCCGCGAACGCCTGCAGCTGGATCGCGCTGTCCCCGAGGATCACCGTGGCCGCGATGATGAGGTCGTTGGAGACCTCGACGCGCAGCTCCATCCCTTCCGAGGCGGGCACCAGGAGGCCGCCGAGGTCGATGCGGCCCTCCTCGGGCTCGTCCAGCTCGTCGACGTCCCAGGGGCCGTCCGGGCGCGGCGCGGGCGGCAGCACCCGGTTCATCTCGTCCTCGACGGCGGCCGGCGCCTCATCGTCGTCGTCCGCGTCCTCGGCAAGCTCGTCGAGGTCGTCGATCTCCTCGACGGGCTGGTCGGCTTCTTCGTTGTGTCGGCGACGTCGGAACACGTCAGATCCCTTCCCTGTCGGAAGCCGAGTCTTGCACTGTGTCACTGCCAGTAACCGTCTTACTGCCGGTACCACTGCCGTTCCCCACCAGGACGCCGTGTCCCCCGGTCGATCCGAAGCCTCCGTCGGCCCGGTCCGATCCCGGCAGCACGCCGACCTCGTGGAACCTCGCCCGCTCGACGCGTTGCACCACGAGCTGGGCAATCCGGTCACCGCGGCGGAACGCGACACTGTCGCGCAGATCGTGGTTCACCACGATGACCCTGATCTCGCCACGGTATCCCGCATCGATCGTGCCCGGAGTGTTCACCAGCGACACCCCGCAACGCGCCGCGAGTCCGGATCGCGGATGCACGAACGCGGCGTAACCGTCCGGCAACGCAATGGCCACCCCGGTCGGCAGCACGGCGCGCTCGCCGGGGCCGATCTCGGCGTCCACCGCGGTCACCAGGTCGGCGCCCGCGTCGCCGGGATGCGCGTACGACGGAAGCGGCAGCTCGGGGTCGAGCCGGTGCACGAGGATGTCGACGGGAGCGTTCACGGGTTCACCTCGAAAGCGCGCGCGGCCTTGAGAACGTCCGGGTTTTCCATCGCGCGGCGGACTTCCTCGGGACGGCCGTGCTCGACGAAGTGCTCGAAGCCGACCGACAGGAACAGCGCCGACGCCTCGACGGCGACCGGCCCGTCCAGCGCATCGAGCCGGCCGACGGCCTTCGCGTAGATCTTGCGGCCGTCCACGCCGGCGCACCACGCGTGGATGTACAGCGTCGAGCCGACCGGCACCGGGCGCCGGAAGTCGGTCTCCAGCCGGGCGGTCACCGCGGGCGTGTGCAACAGGAAGCCCAGCATGCCGAGCGCCTCGTCGAACGCGCAGGTCAGCAGGCCGCCGTGGGCCAGTCCCGGGGCACCCTGGTGGCCCGGGCCGACCACGAACTCGGTGTCCACGCTGACACCCTCGCCGACCCGGGTACGCAGCCGCAGGCCGTTCTCCTGCTCCTCGCCGCAGCCGAAGCAGCCGTCGTAGTGCTCGCCCAGCTCGGTCCCGGGGGGCGGCGCGCTCGGATGCGGATCCGGCGCCTTGACGTCCGGCGGCGGGGTCAGGGATGTAGGTCGACTCACCCGGAGGAGATTAGTGCCTCTTCGCCGGTATCCCGCGTGCACCCGCACGCGCGCCGGGGGTGCGGGTCGCCACCGGGCCCGTCCGCGGCCCGGCCCCGGACGGTCCCCGAGGCCGGTTTCGGCCGTCCGGCGTGCCGCCGGTGACCAGAAGTGACGCACGGGAAGGTTGGTTCTCGCACACCGAACCCCACTACGGTCTTCCCCGGGCCCGGCGTGGCAGCTGCCGGGCGGACGGAAGGACGGACATGACCAAGAGCGTCGTCGTCACCGGCGCGACGAGCGGCATCGGCCTGGCCACCGCCCTCGAACTGGCCCGCGCCGGACTCGACGTGATCGGCACCGCACGCAGCGAGGACAGGGCCCAGGCGCTGCGCGAAGCGGCCGAGCGGGACGGGCTGGGCGTGCGCACGGTGCTCTTGGACGTGTGCGATGCGACGTCCACCGTCCGGGCCTTCACCGAGATCGCCACGATGACCGGCGGCGGCCCGTGGGCGGTCGTCAACAACGCCGGCATGGCGCAGCCCGGCGCCGTGGAGGACGTCGAGGACGACCAGGTGCGGCTGCAGTTGGAGACCAACCTCGTCGCCCCCGCCCGGATCGCCCGCCTGGTGCTGCCGCAGATGCGGCAGCGGCGCAGCGGCCGCATCGTCAACATCTCGTCGGTGTCCGGGCGCGTCTCGGCGCCGTTCCTGGGCTGGTACTGCGCGAGCAAGCAGGGCCTGGCCGCGATGTCCGACGCGCTGCGCATCGAGGTCGCGCAGTTCGGTGTGAAGGTCGTGCTGATCGAACCGGGCAGTTTCGGCACGGACATCTGGGAGCGCAGCCTGAACCGGCTGCCGCCGCGCAAGAACTCGGCGTACGCGGAGTCCTACGAGGTCGCCGACGACGTGCTGCGCCGCGCCGCCGCGCTGCCCGACCCGATGCCGGTGGCCCAGGCCGTCCGGCACGCGCTGCTGACCCCGCGCCCGCGGGCGCGCTACCTGGTCGGCTCGGACGCGAAGGCCGGCGCGTTCCTCGACGCGGTCGCGCCGCGCACGGTGTCGGACTACGCCAAGGGCGTCGCCACCGGCCTGCGCAAGCCGCCGCGGCGCGTGGCGCGGCTCCTGGACCGGGTGACGCAGCGCCAGTCCCGCTGACCGCGGCCCGCCGGGGCCGGGCACGGGTCGGCGCGGGTCGGCACGCCGGGCGGCACCCCCTGGTACGGGCCACGCCGCGGAGGTGTCAGGCTTGTGCCATGCAGGCGTATAACGAGCAGCTGTCGGTCCCCGCGTCGTGGTGGGGCCTGGTCGCCGGTGCGGGTTTCGTGTGCGGGCTGATGGTCCTCCCGCTCGGCCCGGCCGCGGCGGGGGTCGCGGTGCTGGTCGGCGCGGTCCTGACCGGCGTGATGGTGACCCGCTACGGGTCGGCGCGGGTCCGGATCACCGGCACGGAGCTGCACGTGGGCAAGGCGGCGCTGCCGCTCGACGCGCTCGGCGAGGCCCGGGCGCTGGACGCCGAGGAAGCCCGCGCACTGCGCATGGAAGGCGCCGACCCGCGCGCGTTCATGCTGCTGCGCAGCTACATCCCGACGGCGGTGCGCATCGACGTCGTGGACCCGGACGACCCGACGCCGTACCTGTACGTGTCGTCGCGGAACCCGGCGCGCGTCGTCGAGGTGCTCGCCGCGGTCCGACGCCGCGCCGCGCAGGGCTGAGCCGCACGCCTCTGCGCGCCGCCGGTGCTCCGGTGGTGCTCCGGCGGTGCTCCGACGCACCGCCCGTGCGCCGTGCGGACTCCGGCGCGCACGCGGAGCGCTTCCGGGTGCCGACGTGCGAGAACGCCCGCCGGGGGTGCGGCGGACGCTCCGGAATTCTCCGGCGGGATGCCGGCCGTTCATGGGGTTTCGGGTGTGTCGCAGATCCGCGGGTCCCCCGTTTCCGGGGGTGCCGCGGCGGTGCCGGTGGGGCGGGCGTCGCCGCCGCCGGCGGGTGCCGGATCGGTCCGGTTCGATCATCGGCAGGGGCGGTCCGCTCCTGCCAGGACCCGGTCGCGTGCGCAGGGTTCCGCTTGCCGATGATCGATCCTGGACGGTTCCGTCGTCCCGGGGGCTGCCCGGGCCGGCCAGGATGCGGCGTCAGGCGCAGTCGACGCAGATCGTCTGGCCGTCCTTCTCCTTGGCCAGCTGGCTGCGGTGGTGCACCAGGAAGCAGCGCGAGCAGGTGAACTCGTCGGCTTGCCGGGGCAGCACCCGCACGGACAGCTCTTCGTTCGAGAGGTCCGCGCCGGGCAGCTCCAGGCCTTCGGCCTGGTCGAACTCGTCGACGTCGACCGCACTGGCCGACTTGTCGACGCGCCGAGCCTTCAGCTCCTCGATGCTGTCCTCGTTGACGTCGTCATCGGTCTTCCGTGGAGTGTCGTAATCAGTCGCCATACCTCTCCCCCTCCGGGTGGATCTGCTTGCCTATGCGCCCGTGGACGCTGCCTTCAGCGCACGTAACGCATAAGGGGCCGGAGTTTGTGCCCGACCTGAGGCGCAGATTCTGCCTCATAGCAAGGCTTGTTACTCAATCGACACCCAACCGAACCCCCGAAGAGGTGACTTGGTTGGATGGTGGCCCACTGTAACGCCCCGGATGCGCCGGGAACCAGGAGGAATCGTGACGGTCTACGCGCTTGGTGAACAAGTACCCGTCGTGCACCCGGATGCCTATGTACATCCGGACGCGGTGGTGATCGGCAGCGTCGAAATCGGCGCCGGCTCCACGATCTGGCCGTCCGCGGTCCTCCGGGCCGACTACGGCCGGATTGTCGTCGGGGAGAGTACCTCGATCCAGGACGGCTCGGTCCTCCATGTCAGTGCGGGACTGGTCACAAAGGTCGGAAACCGCTGCGTCGTCGGACACCTGGTGCACCTGGAAGGGTGCACGATCGAGGACGACTGCCTGGTCGGCAACGGCGCGATCGTGCTGCACCGGGCCGTGGTGCGGAGCGGCGCGCTGGTCGGCTCGGGCGCATTCGTGGGCAACGGCGTCGAGGTGCCGTCCTATGCGACGGCGCTCGGCGTTCCGGCCAAAATGCGCGCCGACACGGTCAAGCCCGGCGCATTCGACGCCGCAGTCGCGCTGTATGTGGAGAATGGCCGCCGATTCAAACAGCAACTGCGGCGGATCGACTGACTCCCGGCCCTCTGGTCCCCCTGGCCTCCACAGCCACCCGGATATCCGCAATCCCGCGGATATCCGCAGCCCCCCAGTCCCCGGCCGCCCGAAGGAGCACCGTGCTGGAACTCGACCGACTCGCGAAACGCTTCGGCGACAAGACCGTGTTGCGCGGGCTGTCGTTCTCCGTCGCGCCCGGGCAGATGTTCGGCTTCGTCGGCACCAACGGCGCCGGCAAGACCACCACGATGCGCATCGCCCTCGGCGTGCTCGCCCCCGACGCGGGCGAGGTGCGCTGGCAGGGCCGCCCGGCCGACGCGGCGGTGCGCCGCCGCTGGGGCTACATGCCGGAGGAGCGCGGCCTCTACGCCAAGATGCGCATCCTCGACCAGCTCGCCTACTTCGCCGAGCTGCACGGCATGGCGCGCGCCGACGCCCGCCGCTCGGCCGCCGCGTGGCTGGACCGCCTCGGGGTGTCCGGCAAGCCGGAGGACCGGCTGGAGACCCTGTCGCTGGGCAACCAGCAGCGTGTCCAGCTCGCCGCCGCCCTCGTGCACGAGCCGGAGCTGCTGGTCCTCGACGAGCCGTTCTCCGGCCTCGACCCGGTCGGTGTCGACGTCATGGCGCAGGCCCTGCGCAGCCGGGTCGAGCAGGGCGTCTCCGTGGTGTTCTCCAGCCACCAGCTCGACCTGGTCGAGCGCCTGTGCGACGCGGTCGGAATCATCAAGGACGGCCGCATGCACGCCGTCGGCACGGTGCGCGAACTGCGCGGCGACAACCGGGCGGTGCGCTACCGCGTCGCCGTCGACACGGCGGGCCCGGACACCGGCTGGGCCGAGCGCGTGCCGGGCGTGCGGGTGCTCGCCGACGACGCGGACGGCACCCTCGTGGAACTCGGCGACGGCGTGAGCGAGCAGGCACTGCTCGACGCCGCGCGCGAGGCCGGTCGGGTCCGCGTGTTCGCGCCGGTCGCCCCGTCCCTGGCCGAACTGTTCCGGGAGGTCGTCGCCGAGCGGCCCGGAGTCCCCGCAGAACGGACCGCAGCGAGCCTCCGGGAGGCCACGGTATGAGCGCCGGCACCGGCACCCCCACGGCGCCTCCCGCAGGCGGCCAGGCGCCCTTCCGGACAGCTGTGCGGCTGGTCGCGCGCCGCGAGTTCACCGAGCGCATCCGGGACCGCGGCTTCCTCGTCTCCGTCGCGGTGATGCTGGTGATCCTGCTCGCCGCGGTCGCCATTCCCGCGATGGCCTCCAAGGGCGGCAGCGACGACTTCGACGTCGCCTTCGGCCCCGGGCCCGCGCAGCAGCCGCTCAGCCGGCTCGCGCCGGTGCAGGCCAAGCTGCTCGACGTCGAGGTCGCGGTCAAGACGTTCCCGGACGCCGCGGCGGCCGAGAAAGCCGTGCGCGACGGCGACCTGGACGCCTACGTCGCCGACGGGCACATCGTCGTGCACCGCGACCTGTCCGACAAGCTCGCCGCGGTCCTGCAGAGCGCCTACGCGACCGTCGAACGCGACGCGCGCCTGGCCGCCCAGGGCATCGACACGGCCGCCGTCGACCGCGCCGTCCAGGTGGCGCCGCTGGAGAAGACGACCCTCGACAAGGACGCCGACGAACGCAACCAGCGCAAGGGCGTCGCGATCCTCGGCACGATCATGCTCTACGGCATGCTCATGCTCTTCTGCATGTGGGTCGCCAACGGCGTGGTGGAGGAGAAGTCCAGCCGCATCGTGGAGATCCTCCTGGCCGCCGTCCCGGCCCGCGCGCTGCTTACCGGCAAGGTGATCGGCATCGGCCTGCTCGGGCTGCTCCAGATGGCGCTGACGGCCGCCGTGGGCCTCACCGCGGCCAAGGCCTTCGGCACGATCGACCTCAACTCGGCCATGGTCTATCCGGCGGCGCTGGTCGTGGTGTGGTTCGTCATCGGCTACGCGCTCTACGCGTGCATGTTCGCCGCCGCCGCGTCGCGGGTGTCGCGCATGGAGGACCTGCAGAACGTCATCACGCCGATGTCGACGCTGCTGATCGCATCGTTCTTCATCGCGATCTCGTTCGGGCAGAACGGCGGCACCCTCGCGACCGTGCTGGCCTACGTCCCGCCGTTCTCCGCGATGCTCCAGCCGATGCTGACCGCGAGCGGCGACCTGGCGGTGTGGCAGAACCTCGTCGCGGCGGGCCTGGCGGGCCTGGCGCTGGTCGGCCTGATGGCGGCCGCGGCCCGGATGTACGAGGGCGCGGTGCTGCGCACCGGCGGGAAGGTGTCGGTGAAGGACGCGTGGGGGACGGGGAACTGAACCAGTCCGCACGACCCACACGGGACGGGCCCGGCCGCCGGGAAAGCGGCCGGGCCCGTCCCGTGTCGTGGCTGCGGTGCCGGGGTCAGGCGCGCCGCGCCGCCTCGCGCGCCTTGCGGGCGGCGAGCCGCTCGTCGAACTGCGCGGCCTTGTCCTCCAGCAGCGCCAGGAACACGCCCAGCTCGTCGCGGGCCTGCTCGCCCGCCGGGCCGAAGCCGGTGCGCTCCATGACCTTGAGGTTGCGCAGCACCGGCTGCAGCACGTCGTCGAGGTGGATGCGCAGGTTGTAGACGCCGCCGACCGCCATCTTCAGCGAGGCCCGCTCGAAGCCCGTCATGCCGTGGCCGGGCATCCGGAAGCCGGTGATCATGTCGGTGACCGCGCGCATGGCCTGGTCGGGCGCCAGCTCGAACGCCGACTTGAGCAGGTTCCGGTAGAAGACCATGTGCAGGTTCTCGTCGGTGGCGATCCGCGACAGGAGCTGCTCGGCGAGCGGGTCGCCGCATTCGCGGCCGGAGTTGCGGTGCGAGACGCGCGTGGCGAGTTCCTGGAACGTCACGTAGGCGACGACGTGCAGCGGGTTGCCGAGGTGGTCGCCCTGGTAGCCGTTCTCCATGTGCTCCATGCGGGACCGCTCCAGCGCCACCGGGTCGACCGCGCGGGCGGCCATCAGGTAGTCGCGGATCGCGATGCCGTGGCGGCCTTCCTCGGCAGTCCAGCGGTGCACCCAGGTGCCCCACGCGCCGTCCCGGCCGAACATGTTGGCGATCTCGAAGTGGTAGCTCGGGAGGTTGTCCTCGGTGAGCAGGTTGAGGGTGAGCGAGATCCGCCCCACGTCGGTCAGCCCGGACTCCTCGGGACGCCACGCCTCGCCACCCATCAGGCCGTCGAAGTCGCGGCCGCGCGACCACGGCACGTACTCGTGCGGGAACCACTCCTTGGCGATGCCCAGGTGCCGGTCGAGTTCGACGGCGACCACCTGTTCGAGTTCGCTCAGCAGGTCGATACCGGTCGGTTCGGGGGCGGTCAGGGTCACGGCGACTCCAAGCGGGATGGGACGGGCGGCGGCGGTGGGTACGCGGCACACGGACGCAGCGACAACACGGGTACCAAGCTGCGTCGGCCGCCGCCCCTCCGGTTCGGGTGCTTGCCGGCACGTCCCCACCCGCTCGGCAAGCCCCGGACCGCTCGCGGCTCCGGCGCACAGCGCGTTCCTACGCTGTCGTAACTTACGACACCGTAGGTTGTCCCGGGCCCTGCGGGCAACCGGCCTGGTCAGGTACGTCGTAGTACGTCGTCAGGGTGAAGCCGCCGCTACGCTCGGCGACCGATTCGCGGCATATCTCAAGCCCTGTTCGAGGCTTGTTCGAAGACCGTGCGCGTCCTATTTGGCCGGGGCCGGGAAACCGACGCGGACGATCAGCCCGCCCTCCTCGCGCGCCTCCGCCTCGATCCAGCCGCCGTGCGCGCGCGCCACCGAGCGCACGATGGACAGGCCGAGGCCGACGCCCTTGTCGGACTCGGTGCGGTCGCCGCGCAGCCGCCGGAACGGCTCGAACAGCGACTCGACGTTCTCCGGCGGCACCGCGGGGCCGCTGTTCGCCACGGTGAGCAGCGCGGTGCCGTCGACCGTGGACGTGGACATCTCGACCCAGCCGCCCGGCGTGTTGTAGCGGACGGCGTTCTGCGCGAGGTTCAGCGCGACGCGTTCGAGGAGCACGAGGTTGCCGGACACCCAGGCGGGTTCGAAATCGCCGCGCAGTTCGACGTCGCGGTCGCCCGCTTCGCCGGCGAGCTGTTCGATGGTGCGTCCGGCGACCTCGGAGAGGTCGACGGGCTTGGGGTCGGTCAGTTCGTTCTCGCTGCGGGCGAGCAGCAGCAGGCCCTCGATGAGGCGCTCGCTGCGCTCGTTGGTGGTGAGCAGCTTGTCGCCGAGCTCGCGCAGCTGGGGCGGCACTTCGGGGTCGCCGAGAGCCACCTCCAGCAGGGTGCGGTTGATGGCGAGCGGGGTGCGCAGTTCGTGGGAGGCGTTGGCGACGAACTTGCGCTGCGAGTCGAACGCCCGGTCGAGGCGTTCCAGCATCTCGTCGAACGTGTCCGCGAGTTCCTTGAGTTCGTCGTCGGGGCCGTCCAGGTCGATGCGCCGGTGCAGCCCGGAGCCGCCGCTGCCGGCGACCGCGCGCGCGGCGGCGGTGATGCGGCCGAGGGGGCTCAGCACACGGCCTGCCATGACGTAGCCGAAGCCGAACGCGATGACGGACAGCAGCACGAGCGCCAGCAGCGACTGCTGGAGCAGCGAGTGCAGCACCAGGTCGCGCTGGTTGCCCTGGCGGGCCTCCAGCATGCGGTTGAACGCGTCGGGCGAGATCACCTGGCCGGCCGCGTCGCGGATCACCACGTCGCTGTTGAACCGGATGTCCGGCGGCTTCTGGTCGGACAGGTTCTGCCCGACCAGCAGGTAGACGCTGCCCAGCAGCAGCACGCCCGCGATCAGGAACATGCCGCCGTACAGCGCGGTCAGGCGCATCCGGATGGAAGGCCGCAGCCAGTCCGGGGCGTAGCTGAGCCGCGAGTGGTAGGTACCGCCGTCGCCCGGGTCGAGGCCCAGCACGAGCTTGCGGGCGCTGGGCTCCTTGGCGGGCTTGGGCGGCGCGCCGGGACGCGGCGGGCGGCTGGGACGGGGCGGGTGCTGCGGGCGCAGCGGCGCCGCCCCCGAGGACGGGGGCTTGGCCTGGGGTTTGTCGTTCACGCCTCGTCGCCGATGCGGTATCCGGCCCCCGGAACGGTCATGATCACGGCGGGTTCGCCGAGTTTGCGGCGCAGCGTCATGACCGTGACGCGCACCACGTTGGTGAACGGATCGGTGTTCTCGTCCCACGCCTTCTCGAGCATCTGCTCGGCGGACACCACCGAGCCGTCCGCGCGCATGAGCACTTCGAGGACGGCGAACTCCTTCGGCGACAGGTGCACCGGGCTCCCGTTGCGCGCGACCTCGCGGCGGTTGGGGTCGAGCCGGATCCCGGCCCGCTCCAGCACCGGCGGCAGCGCGGTGACCGCACGGCGGCCCAACGCCCGCACCCGGGCGATGAGTTCGCTGAACGCGAAGGGCTTGGGGAGGTAGTCGTCGGCGCCCAGCTCCAGACCTTCGACCCGGTCGCTGACGTCGGCGGACGCGGTCAGCATGAGGATGCGCGTGGGCAGGCCGGTGTCGATGACCGCCCGGCACACGTCGTCGCCGTGCACGAGCGGCAGGTCGCGGTCGAGCACCACCACGTCGTAGTCGTTGACGGCGACCCGCTCCAGGGCGGCCTCGCCGTCGTACACGACGTCGACGGCCATCGCCTCGCGGCGCAGCCCCGTCGCGACCGCGTCCGCCAGCAACTGCTCGTCTTCGACGACGAGAACCCGCACCGCTGATGTCCTTCCGCACGAACCACTGTCGAACCCGCATGCAGCACCGCTGCAAACGCTTGGACCGTCGGGCGCCGTCCGCGGCCGGACTGCCCGCCCTGCCTCGAGGGACGGCGCCGACGGTGACTCCATCTTGCCCCGGCCGCCGGTAAAGCGTCGGTAAGCGCACCTCCGACGGCGCCCCGGGTCCGGATTGCCGATTTCGCTGCGGTACCTTCCGTAATGATCCGCCCATCGGTGCGACAAGTGTCACACTGCCAAGTGGCGTCGCGGTTTTCGCGGCCGATCTCGAGGGGTAGGACAACCCAAACCGGCGACCATTCGAGTCACTTGGGGCCCCTCATGGACGAGTTCACCGCTGACGTGCTGCGTCGCATACGCGAAACCGAACAGACCCTCAAGCAGGCCTTCGACACGGGGGACGACTTCCTCGTGGAGGTTCAGCAGGAGGAGCTGCAAGACCTGGTACGCATGGCTTCGGACCATGGCGTACAAGTACTGCCCGAACGCGCCTGACACCGCGACCACGGCGACCCTGGGGGCGGGGCCGGAGCGCAACGGACAGTCGACACGGCACAGACGGCACACACGGCAGACCACAGGACCCCCGACCGGCGCGCGGCGCATCGGCCGGGGGTTTCTTGCGTCTCCGAACAGCTCGGACCCGGCTCCAGTGCGGCGGATGCGGAGCCGGCGGGCCGGGCGCGGAGCCTCCGGGTCAGGCGCCCAGCCGCTCCAGCACCGCGACCAGTTCGCCGTGCAGCGTCGCCGCCGCCGCGACCACCACGTTGCTGCCGTCGTCCTCGGCGCGGATCTGCGCCACCTCCGCACCCGCCTCGCTCGCGATGACCGCGCCCGCGGCCAGGTCCCACGGGTTCAGGCCGCGCTCGTAGTACGCGTTCACCCACCCGCACGCCACCGCGCACAGGTCCGCCGCCGCCGAACCGAACCGGCGGATGTCCCGGATGCCGGGCAGCAGTTCCGCCACCACGGCGGCCTGCCGGGTGCGCCGTTCGGCCGTGTAGCCGAACCCGGTCGCCACCAGCGCCCGGTCCAGCGGCACCGGCGCAGCGGCCCGGATCGGCGCCCCGTTGCGGAATGCACCGCCACCGCGCACCGCGTGGAACGTCTCGCCGAACGTGGGCACCTCGACCACGCCGACGATCCCGCCGTGCTCGTCCTCGGCCGCGATCGACACGCACCAGCCGGGCAGCCCGTACAGGTAGTTGACCGTGCCGTCGATCGGGTCGATCACCCACCGCACGCCGCTCTCACCGGCTTCCCCCGCGCCCTCCTCGCCGAGGAAGCCGTCGTGCGGCCGGCGGGCGCGCAGGAACTCGACGATCAGTTTCTCGGCGCGGGTGTCCATTTCGGTGACGACGTCGGTCGGGCTGCTCTTGGTCGCCGCGACACCGAGGTCCGCGGGCCGGTCGACGGTGAGCATCCCCCCGGCGAGCCGGGCGGCTTCCAGCGCAAGTTCGAGCAGGTCGGCGGTGTCGCCGTGGATGTTCGTGGTCACCCGGCCATCCTGTCAGCCGCCCCGGAGACCCGCGCGACAGGCCGGGCGGGCCTCCGCTCGGGGTGGCGTCGGCCCGGCCGCCGCCGGGATTACGACGACAGCGGCGGCACAGCCTCCAAGGCCGCGCCGCGCAGACCCGCGCCGCGGCCGCGCGGGTCGGGGCAGCAGCCGAGCGGGCACACGTCGTGGCTCGGGCCCAGCGCCCCCAGCACGCGGCGGTCCGGCGACTCGCCGCGCAGTGCGGCCGCGCGCTCCAGCACCAGGTCGCGCACCGCGGCGGCGAACCGGGGGTCCGCGCCGGTCGTCGCGGCCCGCGCCACCGGAAGGCCGAGCGTCGCGGCGGTCTCGGCGGCCTGCACGTCCAGGTCGTAGACGACCTCCATGTGGTCCGACACGAACCCGATCGGCACGAGCACCGCGGCGGGCACCCCGTCGGCCTTGAGCCGTGCCAGGTGGTCGTTGACGTCCGGCTCGAGCCACGGCAAGTGCGGCGGGCCGCTGCGGCTCTGGTAGACGAGGTCCCACGCGTGCTCCCGGCCGAGCGCACGCGCGACGCCTTCGGCGACCAGCCGCGCGGTCTCGCGGTGCTGGGCGACGTACGCGCCGCCCTCCGGCCCCGCGGTCTCCGCCGTCGCGACCGGGATCGAGTGCGTGGTCATCACCAGCCGCGCGTCCGCCCGCACCCCCGCGGGCAGGTCGTCGAACGCGGCCACCGTGTGGTCGACCAGGGGTTCGACGAAGCCGGGATGGTTGTAGTAATGCCGCAGCTTGTCCAGCACCGGCGCCTCCGCACCGGTTTCGGCCCGCGCGGCCAGCAGGTTCTCGTGGTACTGCCCGCAGCCCGAGTACGAGGCGTACGCGCTGGTCACCAGGACCGCCGCGCGCCGCACCCCGTCGTCGGCCATCCGCCGGAGCGTGTCGCCGAGGTACGGCTGCCAGTTGCGGTTCCCCCAGTACACGGGCAGCCCGACCCCGGCGTCGGCGAAGTCCTTCTCGATCGCCGCGATCAGCTCCCGGTTCTGCCCGTTGATCGGGCTGACCCCACCGAACAACCGGTAATGCGCACCCGCCTCGGCCAGCCGCTCGGGCGGCACACCGCGCCCGCGGGTCACGTTCCGCAGGAACGGGATCACGTCGTCCGGGCCCTCGGGGCCGCCGAACGAGAGCAGGAGAAGGGCGTCGAAGGGCGCTGCGGAGTGCATGGGTCAGATCCTCGCACCTGCCGGGCGGCGTCCACGGCCCGCACGGCCCGCGGCACGCCGCGCGCCGGGAGACGGCCCGGACCCTGCCGCACCGCCGGGCCTTCCCGCACATGGTGACCGGCGGGTAATGTCCGGACATCCCACCGCCGGGGGCTCCCGCCGCACCCATGTCCGCGGCCGCCGGGCCGCCTCCGCTTCCTGGAGGACCTCTTGAGCAGCACGCCGCCCCTGCCCTGGAAGAACTGGGCCGGGAACCAGACCGCCCATCCCCGGCGCGTGGTCACCCCGCGCTCGCCCGAGGAGGTCTCGGCGGCGGTGCGCCGCGCGGCGTCCGAGGGCATGCGGGTCAAGGCGGTCGGGGCCGGGCACTCGTTCACCTCGGTGGCGGTCACGGACGGCGTGCAGATACGGCCCGAGGGCCTCACCGAGATCCGGGGCGTGGACGCCGAGGCGGGCACCGTCACGGTCGGCTCCGGCATGCGCCTGGAGCGCTTCAACGACGTGCTCGCCGGGCACGGCCTCGCGCTCACCAACATGGGCGACATCGCGGTGCAGAGCCTGGCCGGCGCGACCGGCACCGGCACACACGGCACCGGCCGCGCGTCGGGCGCCTTGTCCGGGCAGATCCGGGGCCTCGAAATGGTGCTCGCCGACGGCGAGATCGTCACCTGCTCGGCCACCGAGAACGCCGAACTGTTCGCGGGCGCCCGGGTCGGCCTCGGCGCCCTCGGCATCGTCACGGCGCTCACCTTCGCCGTCGAACCGGCGTTCCTCCTCGAAGCCCGCGAGGAGCCGATGACGCTCGACGCGGTCCTCGGCGGCTTCGACGAGCTGTGCGCGGACAACGACCACTTCGAGTTCTACTGGTTCCCGCACACCGACAGCTGCAACGTCAAGCGCAACAACCGCACCGAAGGCCCGGCCAAGCCGCTGTCCAAGGCCCGGTTCCTGCTCGACGACGAAATCCTGTCCAACGGCGTCTTCGGCCTCGCCTGCCGGCTCGGCAAGGCCGCACCGAAGGCGATCCCGACGATCGCCAAGCTGTCCAGCAAGGCCCTGTCCGCGCGCACCTACACGGACGCGTCGTACAAGGTCTTCACCAGCCCGCGCCGCGTCCGGTTCGTCGAAATGGAGTACGCGATCCCGCGCGAGGCCCTCACCTCCGCACTGCGCGAGGTCCACAAGCTCGTCGCCGACGGCGACGACAAGGTGTCGTTCCCGGTCGAGGTCCGCATCGCACCGGGCGACGACATGTGGCTGTCGACCGCGAGCGAGCGCGACAGCGCGTACATCGCCGTGCACATGTACCGCGGCACCGCGCACGAGCGGTACTTCACCGCCGTCGAGCGCATCATGACCGCGCACCAAGGGCGTCCGCACTGGGGCAAGCTGCACACCCGCGACGCGGAGTACTTCGCCGACGTGTACCCGCACTTCGCGGACTTCCGCACGCTGCGCGACCGCGTCGACCCCGAACGCCGGTTCGGCAACGCCTACTTGCGGCGTGTGCTGGGCGAATAACCGAAAAAAGGCGACGGGCGCGGCGTGAGATTCCCCACCCCACGCCCGTTCCCGTATCCGCCGTATGCCGTACTCGGAATGCGGTGTCGCCTCGGTCAGGGCACCGTCACCGCGTCCCCGGCAGGCGGGACCTGCTGGTCCTGGCCGCCCTGCGCGGGCGGTGTGGCGCCGCCGGTCCCCGCGCCGCCGGCCGGCGGGGTCGTCGGCTTGTCGGCCGGCGGTTCGGTCGGCGTGGAGGTGGGCTTCTCCGTCGCGGTCGGCGTGGGCGTCGCGGTCGGCGACGTCCCCGCGCCGCCGCCGTCGGACTGCTTGCCGTCGCTGCCGTCCGTGCCGTCGGTCGTGCCGGGCGACGGGGCGCGGTCCCCGGCGGAGCCGCCCGTGCCGGAGTCCGTGGTGGCCGGCGCGGTGGGCTGCTTGTCGGGGGTGGACTTGTGCCCGCCGCCCCCGCCGATCTCGCTGATCGTGGGCCGGTCGCCGCCGTTCCCGAACAAGCTCGCGAACGACTTCCCCATGCCCAGTTCGGTGACCGTGATCGCGGCCATCGCGATGGCGAACACCGCGACCGCACCGACCACCGAGCGCACCAACCACGTTCTGTTGCGCGGCCGTTCGCGGCCCCGGGAGCCGCCGGACGCGGCTGTCCCGGGCAGCGCCGGCAGCGGTTCGGCCGCCGCCCCCTGCCCCGGGTCGAACACCGGCATCACCCGGGTGGCGTCCTCCGACCCCGGCGCCGCCGGTACCGCGGGCCGGCGCGGGTGCGTGGCCATCTGGGAGCGTACGTCCCGCAGTTGGTCGCCGGTGCGGCGGAACATGTGGACGTACACGGCACTGCCCACGGTCGCGCACACGCTCGCGATGGCGGCGCCGATCATGGTCCCCGCGGCCCCGAGACTGGAGAGCAGGAAAGCCGAGGAAACGGCCGCCAAGGCGCTTGCCACGACCTGCGTACCGTTCAGTTCGATCCGCCGGCGCTCCTCGCCGGGCCTTTCCTGCATCACTCTCCTAGGGCCCAACCCGGGCCAAATCATGACGTGCCGGGATTCTTCTCTTCTGTGGGACCCCCGGCGGCACCCCGGCCGTTCCGCTTTCGGTGATCTTGTGAGGAACCTCACCGGGCGCGGCCGAAATTTTTCGCCCGGATGTGGACGCGCCGTTACGGCGCGGTGCGGCCCGGGCGCGCGCCCGAATGGAGTACTGTTCACGCCAGGTTCCGGAAAGACCTGGGTAGAGGGGGGAAGCAACCGATCGTACGGGATCGGGAACCTGCAAATCGGACAAACGCCCCCGAGGGTCATTTCTCCGGAACCGGTACTCAAGGAGCCACCGCGACACAACGGCGCGACGGGTATGAAAATCCGACACGCCGGGACAAATCGGTCAGGTTGTGGCACGCCGCCACTGGGCAAGTCACACTCGTAACGGGAGCAACGACGCAGGTGACGTCGGCAGGCACCACCCGGGAGGTCCCCATGCCCGAACTGCGTGTCGTGGCCGTCAGCAACGACGGCACACGGCTGGTGCTGAAGGCTGCCGACGGAACCGAGTTCAGCCTGGCCATCGACGAGCGCCTGCGCGCCGCCGTACGCGGCGACCGCGCCCGGCTCGGCCAGATCGAGATCGAAGTCGAAAGCCAGCTCCGGCCCCGCGACATCCAGGCGCGCATAAGGGCGGGTGCCACCGCGGAGGAAGTCGCGCAGCTGGCCGGCATCCCCGTCGACCGCGTGCGCCGCTTCGAAGGCCCGGTCCTCGCCGAACGCGCCTTCATGGCCGAGCGCGCCCGCAAGACACCGATCCGCCGGCAGGGCGAAGCCGCCGGCCCGCTCCTCGGCGAGATCGTCACCGAACGCCTGCACCTGCGCGGCGCCGACTCCGAATCCGTCCAGTGGGACTCCTGGCGGCGCGACGACGGCAGCTGGGAAGTCCTGCTGCTGTACCGCGTCGACGGCGAGATGCACTCGGCCAGTTGGAGCTTCGACCCGCCCCGGCGCCTGGTCACCACCAACGACGACGAAGCCCGCTCGCTGGTCGGCGAACAGGGCGCCGAGACGCCGTTCCCGTTCCGGCCGCGCCTCGCGTCGCTGCCCCGCAACACCGGCGACGACGCGATCACCAGCCTCCTCGACGCCGTCCCGGGCCTGCGCGGCGAATCCGCCGCCGCGGCTGCGGGGCCCCGCGAACCGGTGCGCATCGACGTCCCGGCGATCGGCGGCGAACGCAGCCGGCCCGGCCCCGCGACGATCCCGGTCCCGGTGCCCGACGAGGACGAACCCGAAGCCCCCGCGGCGGCCGCCGCCGGGGGCGGCGCGCCGTCCGCCGCCGGATCCGCCTACGAGAACGTCCTCGTGCCCCGCGTCGTCGGCCCGCACCGCGACCGCCTCGTCGGCGCCACCGACCGCCAGGCCGAAGCCGACGGCGTCCGCCCCGGCCGCCGCGCCACGGTGCCCAGCTGGGACGAGATCGTCTTTGGCAGCCGCCGCAAGAAGCGCGAATAGGCCGTCCGGCCGGCACCCGGCCCGACCTGCGACGAAGAGCCCGTCTCCGCACCGGAGGCGGGCTCTTCGCCGTGCCCCGGACCGGCCGCCGCGGCGAACGCGGACCCGGCCGCGGGTTGCCCGCACACCGGTCAAGGACACCCCACGGTTGCCCCCGATCGCCTTTATATCGCCCCCAATCCCCCGGATTACTTCCTGCCGGGGCGTCGGGGGCCCTACTGTGTCCGAGTCGGTTGCTCCGGTAGCGGCTCCGGGGACGGTGGAAATGAGCGTGGGAACAACGGATCGGGTGGGCCAGCAGGACGAGCGCACACTGCTCGCCGAGGTACGGCTGCTCTTCGGCGCGGTCGACCCCTGGCTCGTCGAATTCATGCGGGCGGCGACCGCCCGCGGCTCCGCATCCGCACCGCCCGGCCGGCGCACCCGCCGCACCCCGTGAGGCCGCGGTGCCCCTCCTCGGCGCCGACGTCGACGACGCACCCCGGGTCCTCACCTTCGACGCGCCGTCCCTGACCGTCGTCGCCGAAGTCGCCCGCCGCGCGGGACGCATCCGGCTGCACGGCCAGCTGACCGTCCCCCAGCGGGTGTGCCTGGAGATCCGGCACGCCGACGGCGTCCGCACGGTGCTCACCGACGACCTCGGCCGCTTCGCCGCCGCCGACCTGCCGCCGGGACTCATCGGCTTCGTCGCCTACACAGCCTCGGGGCTCCGCGAGGCCACGCACTGGATGGCCGTCTAGGCCGTGTCCGGCCGTGTGCTGCCCGGTGCGCGGACGCTCTCGCGGGCGACCGCAAGAGCGTCCGCGCACCGGCCGCGTCACTCCCCCGTCGCCACCGGCCGCGCCGGGTCGCTGCTCCAGCCGCTCCACGACGGCGCGTACAGCGCCGCGTCGATCCCGGCGCTCGCCAGCGCCAGCACCGTGTGCGACGCGGTGACACCCGAACCGCAGTAGGCCGCGACCCGCGCACCCGGCACCACGCCGAGCGCCGCGTACCGGGCACGCAGCGCCTCCGCGTCCAGCAGGCGGCCCTCGGCGTCCAGCGTCCCGGTCTCCGGCGCGTTCACCGCACCGGGGATGTGCCCGGCAACCGGGTCGATCGGCTCCGTCTCGGCGCGGAAGCGCTCGGCCGCGCGCACGTCCAGCAGCACGCCGTCGGCCGGCAGCGCGGCGGCCTCGGCCGCGTCCAGCAGCCGCAGACCACCCGGCTTCGCCGCGAAGTCGCCCGGCGCGGGCGCCGGTTCGACGGTGTCCACCGGCCGGCCGGCCGCGGTCCACGCCTGGAAGCCGCCGTCCAGGACCCGCACCCGGTCGTGGCCGAAGTAGCGCAGCAGCCACCACACGCGCGACGCCGCGATGCCGTCGGCACCGTCGTAGGCGACCACGTCGCCGTCCGCGGACACACCCGCGCGGCGCATCACCGCGGCGAACGCGTCCGCGTCCGGCAGCGGATGCCGCCCGGCCTCGCCGACCGGCGCCGACACCGGCGCGGACAGCTCGGAGTCCATGTCCACGAAGACCGCACCCGGCACGTGGCCCTCGCGGTACCAGCCGATTCCCGGCGGCCCGCCGAGCTTGTAGCGGATGTCGAGCACCACCGGCGGACGCTCGGAGCCCAGGGCGGCGGCCAGGTCGGCAACGGAGATCACAGGGTTCATCCCGCCATCCTCCCGCGTCCGCGCGGTCCCCCGTGCGGCCCGGCGCGCCGGGACCGCGCACCGCCCGCGCCGCACTGCCCGCGACAGTGCCCAGGCCACGTGCCAGCATCGGACAAGGAGGCTGTGGCGGCCCCGCCGCCCGCGAACGTCCGCCTGGGAGGCACCCGCATGAGCATCATGACCGGCACATACCCTCCCGGAGTGCCCTGCTGGGCGGATCTCGGCACCGCCGACCCCGACGCCTCCCTCGCCTTCTACGGCACCGTCTTCGGCTGGCACGGCGCACCCGGCCCCGGGGACGCCGACTACTACACCTCCTGCGCGGTCCGCGGCCGCCGCGTCGCCGGAATCCGCCTGCTGCCCGAACCCGACCTGCCCATCGGCTGGACCACCTACCTGGCCACCGACGACGCCGACGCCGCCGTGGTGAAAGCCGCCGCCGAAGGCGCCGAAGTCACCTACCCCCCGATGGACGTCCTCGACATGGGACGGTTCGCCCTCCTCACCGACCCCACCGGCGCACCCTTCGGCCTGTGGCAGGCCCGCAGCCTGGTCGGCGCCGAACTCGTCAACGAACCCGGCGGCATCGTCTGGACCGAACTCCTCACCCGCAACACCCCGCGGGCCCTCGCCTTCTACGGCGCCCTCTTCGGCTACGCCTTCGAGGACATGAGCGCCGAAGGCTTCGACTACCACGCCTTCTCCGTCGACGACCGCCCCCGCGGCGGAATCATGGGCATGGACGCCAACTGGCCCGACGAACTCCCCGCGCACTGGCACGTCACCTTCCGCGTCGCCGACACCGACGCCACCGCCGGACTCGTCCGCGCCGCGGGCGGCACCGTCCTCAGCGAACCCCGGAACTCGCCCTACGGCCGCATCGCGCAATGCCGCGACCCGCACGGCGCGGACTTCGCCATCCTCAAGAGCGACGAACACGCCGAGGACCACACCGGATAAGCCGACCGGGCGATCCACCTGCCCCCATCGGACGAACGCTGCGCTCTTCGGACCAGCGGCAACCACCCGAACGCCCGCCGATGTCCTCACGTAGAGTCGGAACCGTCGGGCCTGCCCGGGAGTTGATACGGCGTCACCGTTTCGCCGCTTGTCGGCCCCGGGCCGCACGGGTCCGCCCGACACCGACCACTCAAGGGGGTTCGCCACCATGGGCAAACTGTTCAAGATCGTCCTGCCGGTCGCCATCGTCGCCGGCCTCGCCTCGGTCCTGCTCAAGAAGCGCAAGCAGGCCTGAGACCACGCGTCCCGGTGGTTTGCGGGACCGGACGAAACCCGGCCCCGCAAACCACCCGGAAGACCCCGCTCAGGCGTGGACTTCGAGCAGCGGCACCAGCTGCTCCACCGGCGTCATCGAGCCGTGCAGGCCCACCATCCGCGATTCGTTCGGCTCCCGCCGCGTCGCCACGATCGCGACATCCGCCCACGGCGCCGCCACCACATCGCCGATCCGGTAGTACACCCGCTCCTCGACCGGCCCGAACCAGCCCGCGTCGATCGCCTGGTCGCGCGACAGCACCCAGCAGCTGTCCGCCAGCACGTCCTGCCAGATCGCCAGCACATCGCCCGCCGCACCCGGCACCGCATACACATGCCGCGCCCGGCCCTCGCCGCCCAGCAGCGCGACACCGGCCGACAGCTCCGGATCGGTGTCCACGTCGATGCGGTCCTCCATCGGCACATCGATCATGCCGTGGTCCGCCGTCACGTACAGCGCCGTCCCGCGCGGCAGTTGCTCCGCCAAACGGCGCACCAGACCATCCACGCGCGACAGTTCGATCCGCCACGCATCCGACTGGCAGCCGTAGCCGTGACCGGCCTTGTCGACGTCGCTCACATACGTGTAGACGAGCACCGGGCCCGGCTGCGCCAACTGGTCGAGAACGCCCTGCACGCGTGCCTCGCCCGCCGCCGCGGCCACATACCGGCCGCCCTGCAGCGCCACCTGCGTCAGCGGCGTGTGCTCGAACATCGGATCCGACACCTGCGCGACGGTGATGCCCGCGGCCGCGGCCCGCTCCATCAACGGCGGATGCGGCTGCCACTCGCGCGGCGGCACGTACGGGTCCCAGCGCAGCTGGTTCATCAGCCGCGCGTCACCCGGGATCGCCACCGTGTAGCCCATCAACCCGTGCGCACCCGGCGGCAGCCCGGTGCCGAACGAGGCCAGGCTCGTCGCCGTCGTCGCCGGGAAGCCCGCGGTGATCGGCTCCCCGCGGCCGCCCCACGAACCGGGGATCAGCGACGTCAGGAACGGCGCCCACTCCGGGTTCGCCTTCAGCAGCTCCCAGCCGAGACCGTCGACGAGGAACACCACGGCCCGCTCCGTCGCGGGCAGGCCGAGCACATTGGTCTCGCCCGCCATGCCCAGCGACGCGGCGACGGACGGAAGCAGATCGGACAGCGCCCCGGTGCCGTAACGCGGTACCGGGACGGGCGGCGGTTCCGGAGCCCAGGCTGCGGCGCTCACCGGCCGATGCCGGCGACGGCCTCGGACAGGCGCTTCGCGAACGCCAGCGTGCGCTCGACCGCGTCGGGGCCGTCGGCCGCCTCGCTGACCCGCAGCGACAGGTCGTCGGCGGTCATCGCGCCCGTGTAGCCGTGGTCGATGTCGCAGTTCGGGTCGGCGCAGCCGGCCGGCTCCAGGTCGATGCGGCCCACCGCGCCCCAGCCGATGGTGAGGACGACCTCGCGCGGCGGGGCGCCCGGCACGTACTCGGCCGGGTTGCCGACGACGCGGCTGACCACGACGGACTCGATGCGGTCGATGCGGACGGTCTCGGTCGACGTGGTCGCGTACGGCGTCGGCGACGTGTCGTCGGGCGCGTGCTCGTCGGTGTGGCTGACCAGGAAGCGGCCGGGGGTGAGCACGAGGACGGTCACATGCCGCCGGACCTCGTTGGAGTCGAACGTCGTCTCCTGGTGCACCAGGTACGCATCGACCTGCTCGGTCCCGATCGTGGACTCGACCGCGTCGGCAACGAGGGCGGGGTAGTAGCCGCTGCGCTCGATCGCCGTACGCAAACCCTGAGTCGAGGTGGAGGTCTTCGCCATGCCCCCATCCTGGCACCTTTGGGCGCGCGCGTGCGCCATCCGGGCGTTCGCGGCGCACCTCCGCACAACCTCCGGGGCCCGTCCGAACCGGGGCGCCGCCCGGGCCGCCACGCTCGGCAGCGGCCTTATAACTCTTTGTCGATGTCCTGACAGTCCCCGTACGGGTGACGGGGAGGCACACGGCCGCCCCGCCTGGTCCCACCGCGCAACCGCGCGCCCTCCACGCGCCCTCCCCCGCGGCCTTCCGAACCGGTTGACTGTCGGTTGTGCAGGACGGACGGGGAGACAGGGACACACCGCTCGCGCGGTGAGCCCCGACGCCCGGCACACACGTCCGGGTCTCCGCGCCGGAGACCCGGGCGACACCGCGACCGCGCCGGCGGGATCGGGGAAACCCGGCGTGGGAGCGGTCGGTCCGGTGGACCGGCCGGCATGAGGGCACCGCCGCGTGGAGGGCGGTGCGGAGGGGCATGGCGGCGGGTCGGACGGGCGGGCCGCAACGGCGGCGCGGGTGCCACGGCTCGGGGTGGCATCGGCGCCGCGGGCGGCCGAGGCGGGCGGCGGTACGGCTCTGTGGTCGGGTCTGTACCGCCCCCGCTCCACGTTGGGCCCTCCCTCTCCCACCGAGCGCCGCAGGCCCCTCCCCCGCCTCCACCGCCATCTCCGACTCTCGCGCAGCCGGTCGCCGATGTCGCGCTTCGAAAGCTTGTCCTGTGGACGAGTGGGCGGCCTCAGACCTCGGTCTGTTCACAGAGCGAGCGAGGGCCTGTTTTCTCCTCGTCATCGACGTGGTCCGGCGGATGCTTGGCCGTGGCCGTCCACGCCGCGCAGAACAGCAGCAGCCGGGTCGCGAAGTAGATCCACAGCAGCAGCGCCACCGGCACCCCGAACGCGCCGTACATGCTCTTCCCGGCGACCTGCGCGATGTAGCTGGCGACCAGCACCTTGAGGACTTCGAAGCCGACCGCGCCGATCAGCGCCCCGCGGAACGCGGTGCGCCGCGGCATCTCCAGCCGCGGCATGCCGACCAGCAGGTAGAGGAACAGCACGACGCCCGCGAGCACCGCCACCCCGAACGCGGCGACCTGCAGCAGGATCCGCCCCACCGGTTCGTCGTCGAGGCCGATCGCCTTCGACACGTGCCCGATGACCGCGGTCGCGAACGCCGAGGCGCCGACCGACACCGCCATCGCCAGGCCGAGCCCGGCGAGCGTCGCGATGTCCTTCGACTTCATCAGCAGCGTCTTCTCGATGCCGTCCGGCGGCGGTTGGTCGCCGAACCACATCTCGCGGATCGCCGGGCGCAGCGCACCGACCCAGCCGAGGCCGAGGTAGAGCAGCAGCAGGCCGCCGACCAGGCCGACTTCGCCGGCGTTGTCGACGAGGCCGTTGACGTCGACCTTGTCGGCGATGCCGGGGATCTGGTCGGAGATCTTCCCCTGCATGTCCTGCACGCGCCCGGGGCTGAGCGTCGCCGCGACGACCGCGGCGGAGAGGGCGATGAGCGGGAACAGCGCGAGGAAGCCGTAGAACGCGACCGCGGCGGCGGCGAAGTTGCCGTTGCGTTCGGTGTAGCGGTCGTACGCCTCCAAAGTGCGCCCGATGACGGGCAGGCCGTCCAATTTCTCGCGGAACGCCACGTCCCCGCCCCAAGCCTCGTCGTTCGTGTCGCCGATCAGTATGGATTGCGCATGGCCCGCGGCCCCAGGTCCGTCCGGGCCGGCGGTCGGGACAGCCGAACACGCGCGTCGAGCACGGTCAACCCGCCTTCGGTCACCACCACCGGGTCGAGCTGTACCGAGGTGACGTGCGGCAGGTCGTCGGCGAGCTGCGAGAGCCGCAGCAGGAGTTCCTCCAGTGCCGCCACGTCGACGGGCGGCGCCCCGCGGTAGCCGAACAGCACCGGTGCCGCGCGGATGTCCCGGACCAGGTCGGCGACGTCCTGGTCGGTGGCGGGGACGAGCCGGTGCGCGACGTCGCCGAGCAGTTCCGACGCCGGTCCGGCCAGGCCGAAGTGCAGCAGGGTGCCGAAGGATTCGTCGTAGGTGAGGCCGACGGTCGTGGCGACGCCGCGCGGTGCCATGCGCTGCACGACGAGGCGGGCCTGGTCGGGGCCGCCGAGGCGGGCGGACATCCGGCGGAAGGCGCGGCGGAGGCCGACTTCGGTGCCGAGGTCGAGGCGTACGCCGTCCAAGTCGACGCGGTGGCGCAGGTGTTCGGCGATGGTCTTGAGGACGACGGGGTAGCCGAGCTGTTCCGCGGCGGCGATGGCGGCGTCTTCGCTGTCGACGCGGATGGCGGGGCTGGGGTGGATGCCGTAGCAGCCGAGGAGTTCGGCGGTTTCGCTCGGGGACAGTCCGGCGGCGTCCGCGGCGCCGAGGCGGGCGCGGACGAGGGAGCGCGCGGCGTCGGCCTGGACGTCGTCGAAGTCCACATGTTCGCCGGCGGGGCGGCGGCGCCAGGCGGCATAGCGGACGACTTCGGCGAGGGCGCGGACGGCGTTCTCGGGTGCCGGGTAGGAGGGTACGGAGCCCTGGGCGGGGATGCCGTCGGGGTCGAGGCGGCGGAGTTGGTCGGGCAGGCCCTCGTGGGCGAGGTAGGTCGCGAGGAGGGGTTTGCCGACGGCGACGGCGCGTTCGGCCATGTCCGCGATGACGCGGGCGACGTCGTCGCCGTGGGTGGTGAGGGGCGGGATGAAGACGGTGACCACCGCGTCGACGTCGTCGGCGTCGAGGCTGTCGCCGAGGGCTTTGCGGAAGTCGTCGGGGGTGGCCGAGGTGGTGAGGTCGACGGGTCGCAGCGGGTCCAGCCCGGCGCTGGTGGCGGCGTCCTGGGCGAGGAGGCCCAGGGAATCGGAGTTGCCGACGATGGCGACGCGGCCGCCCGCGGGCAGCGGTTGGTAGGCGAGGAGTTGGGCCACGTCGAACATTTCGGCGACGGTGGGCACCCGGATGACGCCGGCTTGGCGGAAGAGCGAGTCGACGGCTTTGTCGTCGAGGGTCAGCGCGCGCGTCGCGTGCCCGAGCGGGATGCGCTGCGCGTGGTGGAGGCTCTTGACCGCGACGACGGGCTTGGTGCGCGCCACGCGCCGCGCGAGGCGGGTGAACTTGCGCGGGTTGCCGAGGGATTCGAGGTGCAGGAGGACGACGTCGGTGGCCGGGTCGTCTTCCCAGTACTGGAGGAGGTCGTTGCCGGAGACGTCGGCGCGGTTGCCCGCCGAGACGAACGTGGAGAGTCCGATGCCGCGGTTGACGGTGGATTCGAGGATCGCGATGCCGAGGGCGCCGGACTGGGCGAACATCCCGACGCGGCCGCGGCGCGGCATACGCGGCGAGAGGCTGGCGTTGACGCCGACGGCGGGGTCGGTGTTGAGGATGCCGAGGCAGTTCGGGCCGATGACGCGCATGCCGAGGCTGCGGGCGGTGATGACGAGGCGGCGCTGCCGGGCCCGGCCTTCGGGTCCGGTCTCGGCGAATCCGGAGGAGACGACGACCAGTCCGCGGACGCTTTTGCGGCCGCATTCGACGACGACGTCCTGGACCGCGGGCGCGGGGACGGCGACGACGGCGAGGTCGACGCTGTCGGGGATGTCGCGGACCGACGCGTAGGAGGGGAAGCCTTCGATGGGCTCGCCGGACGCGGACGGGTTGACGGCGTAGACGGGCCCGGTGAAGCCGCTCGCGGCGAGGTTGCGCAGGAGCGTGTTGCCGACGGTGCCTTCGTGGCGTCCGGCGCCGACGACGGCGACCGACCGCGGGTTGAGGAGGCGTCCGGTGGAGCCCGCTTCGGCGCGGTGCTCGCGGGCGAGCATGACGGCCGTGGAGGTGTCGGTGGGCCGGAGGTCGAGGGTGAGGCGGACGACGCCGTCTTCGAAGGCGGACTGCTGGGTGTAGCCGGCTTCGGTGAAGACCTTGATCATGCGCCGGTTGGACGGCAGCACGTCGGCGACGAACTTGCGGATGCCGCGTTCCCGGGCGACGTCGGCGATGTGCTCCAAGAGGACGGAAGCGACGCCGCGGCCCTGCTGGTCGTCCTGGACGAGGAAGGCGACTTCGGCGGTGGAGGACCGGCCGCCGGGGCCGGTGCGGACCGCGCGGCCGTCCGGACCGATGCGGTCGTAGCGGACGATCGCCACCATGTTGCCGCCGGAGAACAGGCCGAGGCCCACGCGGTCGACCCAGTCGTGGTGGGTGAAGTGGCGGACGTCGCGTTCGGAGAGCCGCGGATAGGGCGTGAAGAACCGCAGGTACTTCGACTCGTCGGAGACGCGGGCGTAGAAGTCGACGAGGCGTTGCGCGTCGTCGGGCCCCACGGGGCGCACGTGGGCGGTCGCGCCGTCGCGGAGGACGACGTCGGCTTCCCAGTGCGCGGGATAGGCCGGCGGTGCGGGTGGCCGCTGGGCGGGCGGGGTGGTCGGCGGGTCTGTCGGCTCCACGCTGTCGACACTAAGCCACGCGCGTGCGGTGCAGCGAGGAGGTGTCCGGGTGGCGAAGCGGCGCGCGGGTCCGGGACGAGGAGCGGCCGGAGGCCTGGCGCGAAGGTCGGCGCGCAGGATGGCGCGAGGCATGGCGCAAGGTGTGTGGAAAACCCTCTCGCTGAACGCGATGACGCCCCGCTACCGTCCGAGTACGGTGTCGGATGATTTCGACGGGGGTCCGGGGGGCGACGTGCGGCAAGGCAAGACGGGTCGGATGGCGGCGGTCGCGTGTGCGACGGCCGGCGCGGTGACGGCATTGACGGTGTTGAGCGGGTGCAGTTCGGCAACCGACGTGAAGAAGGCCGGGGCGAGTGCGTCGTCCTCGGAAAGCTCCGCCGTGCCGTCCGCGCCGCCGGAGCCGACGGTGCCCCCGAAACCGGCGGCGGTCAGTCCCGCGGAGTTCGCGCAGGCCTTGGCGAACGTGGATGCCGCGATCGCGCCCGGCTTCACCCAGCTCAAGGCGGCCGACACCCCGAAGGAGCTCTCCGCGGCACTCGACGCCGCGGCCGAAGGCGCCCGGTCCGCGGCGGACGCGTTCGAGCAGGTCGCCCCGCCGGAGACGGCGATCTCCGCGGCCAGCTCGCTGCGCAACGCGCTCGTGGAGCTGCCGGGCGATCTGGACGGCCTGTCGACGGCGGCGTCGAAGAACAAGGTGTGCACGGCCGCGTCCGGCGTCCCGGAGGCGTCCAAGCTGGGCGGGCTGTCGGCGCTGCGGGATGCGGCGGCGGCGCTGGCCGCGGTGGATCCCACGTACAAGGTCGGCACGTTCGCGCCCGCGGCGCAGGACGAGCCGAGCCGGCAGGGCAGCACCGGGCAGTTGAGCGGCGGGCAGCGCGGCGGTCTGGGCGAGCTGACCGTGAAGAACGAGTCGGGGGCCGAGGACGCCCTGGTGAAGCTGACGAACGGCGACAAGACCGTGCGCGAGGTCTACGTGCGCGGCGGCGACGAGACCACGGTCAAGGGCATCCCGGACGGCACGCTGACCGCGTACTACGCGACGGGGACGGACTGGGACGGGGACGCGAAGAAGTTCACGCGCTCCTGCGCGTTCCAGAAGTTCGACGACACGCTGTCGTACGAGACGACGCGGACCCAGTACACGACCTACAGCCTGACCCTCTACACGATCGCCGGCGGCAACGCGACGATCAGCGACATCCCGCCGGACCAGTTCCCGAGCTGACCCGGCCGGTGCCGCCCGCACGCACGGTGACCGGTGTCACCGTGCGCGGCGGGCCCGTCACCGGAGCTGATCTGATAGACCATCAGAAGCTGTGGCCGGGTGCCGCAGTCCGGCCGCCGCCGGGCCCGTACCGGGGCCGGCCCGGCGTCCGTGAACTTGTCCGTTCCATTCCGAGGCCCCGGTCCGCCGGGGCCCGCGCAGGAGGTCGCCATGTCCGCCCAGGGCCTGTCCGCCGCGTTCCCCGTCGCCGACATGACCGCCGCGGTCGCGTTCATGAGCGCGGTGCTCGGCACCGAGCCGACGTTCGTGGACGGCGACCGGTGGGCGCAGTTCGACGTCAACGGCAACCGCCTGGCGCTGTCCGGCACGGACCGCGAGGGCGAGGGCGCGTCGGTGATGGTCAAGGTCGCCGACCTCGACGCCGCTCTGGCCCCGCTCCGCGAGGCCGGCTTCAAGGTCGCCGACCCGGTCGAGGGCCCCCACGAGGTCCGCGCCCAGGTCGTCGGCCCCGACGGCTGGGCGGCGGTGCTGTACCAGCCGCGCAAGTAGCGCGGGAGCGGCACGGCGCCGCGGCGGGCAGCCGCCGCGGCCCGCCGGCGCACCCCACCGGCCGGCCCGCTTTTGCGCAGGTCACGAACCGGACGCGGACGGAACGCGTCGCGGTTCCCGTCCGTCTCAGGTCGTGTACGGCCCCGCTCGTGCGAGCCGGGGCGTGGTCCTGGTGCCGTGCGGAGGCGCGGTCATGGGGGTGGAGTGATGCGCAGCGGGGGAAAGCGGAAGGCGGTCGGCGTCGGGGCGTCCGTGCTGGCGGCGGTTGTGGTCACGGGGTGTGGGAGCGGGGGCGGAAACGCCGGGGGCGGGTCGGTGTTCGGGCCGGACGACAAGGGCTCCGGATCGGCTTCCCCGTCGGCCGAGCCGGACGATTCGTCGCCGGCGCCGAAGGATCCCTATCTGTCCCAGGCCGAGCTGGAGGACGCGATCCTGACCGCGGCCGATCTGGGGCCGGGTTGGACGCGCATGCCGGTGCAGACGAGCGCGGGGACGGGCAAGGCGCAGCCGACCGCGGCGGATGCGGCGCTGCGGGCGAACTGCCCGCCGTACCGCGAGCAGAACAACGCGTCGTCGTCCCCGGCGGCGCGGTATCTGTCGGCGAGCTTCACGGCGCCCAAGAACGCCGATGTCCCGTACCTCGAGTACGAGCTGACGATCACCGTCCGGCAGCGTTCCGCCGCGGATCTGGCCAAGGCCGTGGAGTACGGGCGCCGTTCCGGCGTCGAGTGCAAGAACATGCCGGTGGCGGAGCCGGGGAACCCGTACACGCTGGACTACAGCGCGCTGAAGAACCTGCCGCCGTACGGGGACGAGGCCGCCGGGCTGTACGAGACCGCGCAGAACGCGACGGGCCTGAACGCGACGTCGTGGGTGCTCGTGCGGTTCGGCAACACGCTTGTGGAGATCTCGGGCAGCCCGAACGCGGTCGAGGCGTTCATGTCCCCCGCGGTGCTGAAGGTGAAGCGGGCGTTGGACGCGAAGAACTGATCCGCGGGCGAACCGCGGAAAACGCCGGAGGGCGCGGTACGGGAGTCCCGTACCGCGCCCTCCGGCGTCGGCTGGAGCGGCCCGTCAGGCGTCCACGGCCATCCGCCGCCCGATGATCCGCCAGACGATCTCGACGAGCACCGCCGCGACGACCGCGATGCCGACGGCCGTCCACGGCATCGTGGTGCCGACCAGTTTGAGGTCGAAGAACTTCTGCAGCCAGGGCACGCTGATCACCAGGGCGAAGCCGGCCGCCATGGCGCCGACCAGCACGACGCGCCACCAGGTGTAGGGGCGGGCGATGATCGCGAGGACCCACAGGGCGACGAGGAACAGGGTGAGCGTCGCGATCGAGGTCTCGGCGCTGCGGGTTTCCTCGGTGCCGCCGTAGTAGTCGCGGGCGATCATGTAGGCGGTGAAGCACGCGGCGCCGGCGATGACGCCTGCGGGTGCCGCGGTCCGGAGGACGCGGTTGACGAATCCGGTGCGGGCGCGTTCCTTGTTCGGCGCGAGGGCGAGGAAGAACGCCGGGGTGCCGATCGTGAACCAGGCGAGCAGCGTGAGGTGCCGCGGCAGGAACGGGTACGGCACGTTGACGATGACGACGAGGATCGCCAGCAGGACCGCGTAGGCGGTCTTGGTGAGGAACAGGTTCGAGACGCGCTCGATGTTGCCGATGACCCGGCGTCCTTCGCCGACCACCGACGGCAGCGCGGAGAAGCTGTTGTTGAGCAGGACGATCTGGGCGACGCCGCGGGCGGCCTCGCTGCCGGAGCCCATCGCGACGCCGATGTCGGCGTCCTTGAGGGCGAGGACGTCGTTGACGCCGTCGCCGGTCATCGCGACGGTGTGGCCGCGGGACTGCAGGGCGGCGACCATGTCGCGCTTCTGCTGCGGGGTGACGCGGCCGAACACGGTGTTGTTCTCGAGGATGTCCGCCATGGCTTCGCGGTCGTCCGGCAGCGTGCGGGCGTCGACGGGGTGGTCGGCGCCCGGGATGCCGAGCTTGGCCGCGACGGCGCCGACGGAGACCGCGTTGTCGCCGGAGATGACCTTGGTGGCGACGCCCTGGTCGGCGAAGTAGGCGAGGGTGTCCGCGGCGTCGTGGCGCAGCCGCTGTTCGAGCACGACCAGCGCGGCCGGGCGGGCGCTGTCCGCGTCGTAGGGCGCGGCGAGGTCCTCGACGGGGGCGCCGGTGCGGACGAGCAGGAGGACGCGCAGGCCCTGCGAGCCGAGTTCCTCGGCGTCCTTGAGGATGGCGTCGCCGGGCTTGGCGAGCATCTCGGGCGCGCCGAGCAGCCAGGTCTGGCGTTCCCCGTCGACCTCGAAGGTGGCGCCGGAGTACTTGCGGGCGGACGAGAACGGGATGGTCGCCGCGCACGTCCAGCCGGACGGGGCCGGGCACGCGTCGATGATGGCCTGCAGGCTCGCGTTGGGCCGCGGGTCGGTGGTGCCGAGGGCGCCGAGCGCGTCGCGGACCGGGAGGGCGGCGTCCAGCGCGCGGACGTCGGTGACGTTCATGCCGCCTTCGGTCAGCGTGCCGGTCTTGTCCAGGCACACCACGTCGACGCGGGCGAGTCCCTCGATCGCGGGGAGTTCCTGGACCAGGCACTGGCGGCGGCCGAGGCGGATGACGCCGACCGCGAAGGCGAGTGAGGTCAGCAGCACGAGGCCCTCGGGGACCATCGGCACGACGCCCGCGACCATGCGGCGGATCGCCTCGGGGGTGTCGCTCTCGTTGATCCGGTACTGGCTGATGACCAGGGCGATCGCGGTGGGGATCAGCACCCAGGTGACGTACTTGAGGATGGTGCTGATGCCGCCGCGCAGTTCGGAGGCGACCAGGGTGAACCGGGACGCTTCCTCCATGAGCTGGGCGGCGTAGGCGTCCTTGCCGACCCGGGTGGCGCGGAACGCGCCGTTGCCGGCCACCACGAACGAGCCGGACATGATCGGGTCGCCGGGCTTCTTGAGCACCGGGTCGGCCTCGCCGGTCAGCAGCGACTCGTCGACCTCCAGGCCGGCCGCTTCGGTGACGATGCCGTCGACGACGCCCTTGTCGCCCGAACCCAGTTCGATGATGTCGTCGAGGACGATCTCGTCGGCCGACACGGGCACCGTGACGCCGTCGCGGCGCACCCGCGGTTTGGCTTCGCCGATGACCGCGAGGCGGTCGAGGGTCTTCTTGGCGCGGAGTTCCTGGATGATGCCGATGCCGGTGTTGGCGACGATCACGAAGCCGAACAGGCCGTCCTGGATCGGGCCGACGGCCAGGATGATCACGAAGAGCACGCCGATGATGGCGTTGAACCGGGTGAAGACGTTGGCGCGGACGATCTCGCCGACCGAGCGGCTGGACCGGACCGGGACGTCGTTCACCTCGCCGCGCGCCACCCGCTCGGCGACGTCGGCCGCGGAGAGCCCGCGTGTGGTGTCGATCACGCGGCCAGGCGCGTCGTCGGTAGTCGTCTCCTGCGTCATGGACCTCACCGTATGCGGCTGGAAAGGCTGTCGTACAAATCGGGGCGGGCGATCATCCCCGGGAAGCAGCGCGCCTCCGCCGTCGGGGCGACGGCGGAGGCGCACCCAAGTCATCCTTGGGGACTACTTTGCCAGCGATTGGCGTTTGCCGTGCACTCCCCCGGGGGTGGGCGCACGGCTTTCGCCCGGATCCTGACGGTCCGTCCTATTCGACGACCGTCACGGGGCCGAGGCCCAGGCCCTCCAGCGGCCCGCGGATCTGCGCCGCGTCGCCGACCACCACGACGACCAGCCGGGCGGGGTCGAAGCCGGCCACCGCCGCGTCCGACGCGTCCGCCGTGGCGACGTCGGCGAGCTGCCGGTACAGCTCGGGCAGGTAGTCGTCGGCGAGGCGCTGCGCGACGACGTCGGCGAGCGAGTCGGCGACCGCCCGCGACGTCTGGTACTTCAGCGGGGCGACGCCCACCAGGTTCTGCACCGCCGCGTCGCGTTCCTCGCCGGTGAGGCCTTCCGCGGCGAGGGTCTTGAGCACTGCCACCAGGTCGGCGAGCGCCGGGCCGGTGACGTCGGTCTCGACCGAGCCGGTGATGGCCAGCAGCGCGCCGGAGCGCAGCGACTGGTTGAGGGCGCGGATGCCGTAGGTGTAGCCCTTCTCCTCGCGCAGCACCCGGTCCAGGCGCGAGGTGAGGGTGCCGCCCAGGCAGTAGGTGCCGATGGTCAGCGCGGGCCACACCGCGGCGTGCCGGTCCGGGCCGAGGCGGCCGGCCAGCACCTGGGTCTGCACGCTGCCGGGCCGGTCGACGATCACCACGCGCGCGGTGTCGTCGGCGGTGACCGGGGCGATCTCGGTGGCGGGGGCGTCGCTGCCGGTCCACGCGCCGAGGGTGCGTTCGAGGATGCCGTCGAGGTCGACGCCGTCCAGGTCGCCGACCACCACCGCGGTGGCGGTCGCCGGGCGCACGTGGGCGGCGAAGAAGTCGGCGACCGCGGCGCGGTCGACGCGCGCGACGGTGGCCGCGGTGCCCGCCCGCGGCCGCGAGATGCGGGCGTCGGCCGGGAACAGGTCGGCGTACAGCGCGATCGCCGCGCGGCGGGCCGGGTTGGCGAGCTCGTGGACGATCTCGTCGAGGCGCTGGCGCACCAGGCGGTCGACCTCGTCGGCCGGGAACGCCGGGGCGCGGACGGCGTCGGCCATCAGGCCGAGCGCGCGTTCCAGGCGGGACGCGGGCACGTCGAGGGCGACCTGCACGCCGGAGTGGTCGGCGCCCGCGTCCATCGTGGCGCCGCAGCGTTCGAGTTCGGCGGCGAACGTCTCGGCGTCCATCGTGTCGGTGCCCTCGCTCAGCGCGCGGGCCATGATCGTCGCGACGCCGTCGATGCCGTCCGGCTCCGCGTCCAGCGGCGCGTCCAGCAGCAGTTCGACGGCGACGACCTGCTGCCCGGGGCGGTGCACGCGCAGCACGGACAGGCCGTTGGCGAGCTTGCCGCGCTCCGGCGCGGGGAAGGTCCACGCCTTCTCCGGACCGGCGCCGGGGCGGGGGTGGAACACCATGGTGGTCTCGGTCATCAGGCGGCCTGCCCCTCGCGGTCGGTGTCGGAGTCCGGGTCGGTGCCGTCGCTGTCTTCCTCGGCCAGCTCGTAGACCAGCACGGCGCGGTTCTCCGGCAGCAGCCGCCCGGCGACGTCCTTGACCTCCTCGGCGGTGATCTCGAGGACCTGGTCGAGGGCGGTGAACGCGAGCTTCGGGTCGCCGAACAGCACCGCGTACCGGCACAGTTCGTCGGCGCGGCCGCCGACCGTCGCCATCCGGTCCAGCCAACCGCGCTCGATCTGCGCCTGGGCGCGCTCGAGTTCCTCGGCGGTGGGACCCTCCGCGGCGAACCGGGCCAGTTCCTCGTTCACCGCGGCGTCCACGGCCGCGATGTCCGCGTCGCCGGACGCCTTGACGTCCAGCAGCGCGACCGACGGCGCGCCCGCGAGCCGCATGATCCCGAACCCGGCGTAGACCGCCAGCTCGTCGTGCCGCACCAGGCGGCGGTTCAGCCGGCACGCCTCGCCCTCGCCGAGCACGGTGAGCGCGAGTTCCGCGGCGTCCGCCGCGCGGGTGCCGTCCACCGGAAGCCGGTAGGCGGCCATCAGGGACCGCGACGGGACGTCCTCGACGACCGTCTCGCGCAGCTCGCCGCCGATGCTGTCGGGCAGCGCCCCGTCGGCCGGCGTCGGCTTGGCGTCGTGTGCCGGAATCGTGCCGAAGTACTTCTCGACCCACGCGAGCGTCTGCTCCGGGTCGATGTCGCCGACGATCGTCAGCACCGCGTTGTTCGGCGCGTAGTACGTGCGGAAGAACTCCTGGCAGTCCGCCAGCGTCGTGGCGTCCAGATCCGCCATCGAGCCGATCGGCATGTGGTGGTACGGGTGCCCCGCGGGGAACGCCATCGCCACCAGGCGCTCCCACGCCGTGCCGTACGGCACGTTGTCGTAGCGCTGCCGCCGCTCGTTCTTGACCACGTCCCGCTGGTTGTCCAGGCTCTCCTGGGTCAGCGCGGCGAGCAGCCCGCCCATGCGGTCCGCCTCGAGCCACAGCGCCAGTTCGAGCTGGTGCGCCGGCATCGTCTCGAAGTAGTTGGTGCGCTCGAAACTCGTGGTGCCGTTGAGCGAGCCGCCCGCCGACTGCACGAACTCGAAGTGCTGGTTGCCGTGGACATTGGCCGAGCCCTGGAACATCAGATGCTCGAACAGGTGCGCCAGGCCGGTGCGCCCCGGCCGCTCGTGGCGCGAGCCGACGTCGTACCACAGGCACACCGCGGCGACCGGGTCGATGTGGTCTTCCGACAGCACCACCCGCAAGCCGTTGGCGAGCCGGTGCTCGGTCGCCGTGAACGTACCGGCCAGACCAGCCATGCCCATCAGTCCTCTCCGCCGACGCCCCGCGGCCCGCCGCGAGGGGCCGCGCAAGGCGGCCTCCCGCCACCTTACTGAGGCAAACGACGGCGCCCCGGCGACGATGCCGCTGTTCGCGGCGGGCGAATCCGGGAACTCGCGCCGACCGGGGCGGTCCCGGACCGGATCAGGACTCCGCGGCGGCTACTGCTGGTACCCCTCGACCTCGCGCGGCGGCCGCACCGCCGCCTGGTTCGGGTCCTCGCGCACATCGCGCCGGGCCCGCCGCTGCCGCAGCAAATCCCAGCACTGGTCGAGTTCCACCTCGATCTGGTGGAGCAGCTGCTGCTCCTCCTCGGCGGTGATCTTCCCGGAGGCGAGCTGCTCGCGCAGCGCGTGCTCGGTGTCGACCATGGACTTGATCCGGTCGAGGATCTGCGGGTCTTCCATGCGGGCCTCCGTCGTGACCGATGCGGCGAACCTTCTGTTGAACACAGCTGAACACCGCCGCAGGCAGGTGAACCGTGCCGAAGCCGTGTTCGCATATGTCATACGAACACCGGCCCATTCCCCGTTCCATGGCATCCTCATGCCGGGTCGCTGCACCCGGGTGTCGCACCAGGGGGACACAATGGGCGCGACCGCCTCAAGCCTAAGGAGCCAGCCGCAGTATGGCCCGCCGCAGCACGAAGACGCCTGGCCAGGACCAGCCCGACGATTTCGAGGAACGCATCCTCGACATCGACGTCGTCGACGAGATGCAAAGCTCGTACCTGGAGTACGCGTATTCGGTCATCTACTCGCGCGCCATTCCGGACGCGCGGGACGGGCTCAAGCCCGTGCACCGCCGGATCCTCTACCAGGCCAACGAAATGGGGCTGCGCCCCGACCGCGGGTACGTCAAGTGCGCGCGCGTGGTCGGCGAAGTCATGGGCCGCCTGCATCCGCACGGCGACACCGCCATCTACGACGCGCTGGTCCGGATGGCCCAGCCGTTCTCGATGCGGCTGCCGCTCGTGGACGGGCACGGCAACTTCGGGTCGCTCGGCAACGACGACCCGCCCGCCGCCATGCGCTACACCGAGTGCCGCCTGCCCGCCCCGGCGATGCTCATGGTCGAGTCGATCGACGAAGACACCGTCGACTTCACACCCAACTACGACGGCCAGGAGCAGGAACCGCAGGTCCTCCCCGCGTCGTTCCCGAACCTGCTGGTCAACGGGACGACCGGCATCGCGGTCGGCATGGCGACGAACATGCCGCCGCACAACCTCGCCGAGGTCGTGGCCGCCGCCCGCGAGCTGATCCGCCGCCCGCACGCCACGCTCGACGACCTGATGAAGCACATCCCCGGCCCCGACCTGCCGACCGGCGGACGGGTCGTCGGGCTGGGCGGCATCCGGGACGCCTACGAGGGCGGCCGCGGCACCTTCAAGATCCGCGCCACCGCGACCGTGGAGAACGTCACCCCGCGCCGCCGCGGCATCGTGGTCACCGAACTCCCCTACAACGTGGGCCCGGAGAAGGTGATCGCCAAGGTCAAGGAGCTGGTGCAGAGCAAGAAGATCCAGGGCATCTCCGACCTCAAGGACCTCACCGACCGCGCGCACGGCCTGCGCCTGGTCATCGAGGTCAAGAACGGCTTCAACCCGGAAGCCATCCTCGAGCAGCTCTACAAGCTGACGCCGATGGAAGAAACCTTCGGCATCAACAACGTCGCCCTCGTCGACGGCCAGCCGCTCACCCTCGGCCTCAAGGAACTCCTCGAGGTCTACCTCGACCACCGCTTCGAGGTGGTGCGCCGCCGCAGCGAGCACCGCCGCCGCAAGCGCCAGGACCGCCTGCACCTGGTCCTCGGTTTGCTCGTCGCGCTCGTCGACATCGACCGCGTCATCGAGCTGATCCGCAGCAGCGACAACGCCGCCCAGGCCAAGGAACGCCTGATGGAGACCTTCGGGCTCTCCGACATCCAGGCCACCTACATCCTCGACACGCCGCTGCGCCGACTGACCCGGTTCGACCGGATCGAGCTGGAGAGCGAACGCGACCGGTTGGAGGAGGAGATCGCCGAGCTGACCGCGATCCTCGACTCGGACCAGCGGCTCCGCAAGATCGTCTCGGACGAGCTGGCCGCGGTGGCGAAGAAGCACGGCACGCCGCGGCGCACCGTGCTGCTGGAATCGGCGGGCGCGCCGGCGACGGCGGTGCCGCTGGAGGTCACCGACGACCCGTGCCACGTGCTGCTGTCGTCGACCGGCCTGCTCGCCCGCACCGCGGGCGGCGACCCGCTGCCCGTCGAGGGCAGCCGGCACAAGCACGATCTGGTGGTCTCCGCGATCACCGCGACGGTGCGCGCCGAGATCGGCGTGGTCACCGACACCGGGCGGCTGCTGCGGGTCAACGTCGTCGACCTGCCCGCGCTGCCGCCGAGCAGCGTGGCGCCGAACCTGTCGGGCGGCGCGCCGATCAGCGAGTTCGCCTCGCTGGAGGCGGACGAGAAGGTCGTCTGCCTGACCACGCTGTCCGCGGACTCGCCGGGCCTCGCGCTCGGCACCCTGCAAGGCGTGGTCAAGCGGGTCATCCCCGACTACCCGACGAACAAGGACGAGCTGGAGGTCATCGCCCTCAAGGACGGCGACCGGATCGTCGGCGGCGTCGAACTCAGGACCGGCGACGAGGACCTGGTCTTCATCACCGACGACGCGCAGCTGCTGCGCTATCCGGCCTCCCTGGTGCGCCCGCAAGGCCGTCCGGCGGCCGGCATGGCGGGTATCAAGGTCGCGGACGGCCGCAAGGTCGTGTCGTTCACCGCGGTCGACCCGGCCGTGGACGCGGTCGTGGTGACCGTGGCGGCGTTCAGCGGCGACGCGCTGTTCGGCGCCGAGCACGGCACCGCGAAGGTCACGCCGTTCGCGGAGTACCCGCGCAAGGGCCGCGCCACCGGCGGGGTGCGCTGCCAGCGCTTCCTCAAGGGCGAGACGGCGCTGTCGGTCGCCTGGGCGGGCCCGACGCCGGTGCGTGCCTCGAACGCCAACGGGATGCCGGTGGAGCTGCCCGAACTCGACCGGCGCCGGGACGGCTCCGGCACGCCGCTGGCCAAGGCGGTCGCTGTGATCGGCGGTCCGGCGGGGGCCTGACCCCGGAGCAGTACCTGCCGACGGCCCGGACGGATTTTCCGTCCGGGCCGTCGGCGTTTCCGCAGGTCGTCGACCTCGCATCCGAATTCACGCAACCAAAGGTTGCGCATTCCCCGACCACCGCCTAAGATCACATGCAACCAAAGGTTGCGAAAGGAGGCGGCCGGTATGGAGTACGGCAGCATCGAACGGGAGATCCACATCGACGCCACCCCCGAGGTGGTCTACGAGGTGGTCAGCAAGCCGGAGCACCTGCGCGAGTGGTGGCCGGACGACGCCGAACTCGACCCCGTCCCGGGCGGCACCGGCCGGATCCGGTTCGGCGACCCGGACTCCCCCGACGCCCAGGGCTCCCCCGTCACCGTCATGGAAGCCGACCCGCCGCGGCGGTTCTCCTTCCGCTGGGTCTACGACGACGACGCGACCGCCGCACCGGACAACTCGCTGCTGGTGACCTTCGACCTGGTCCCGTCCGGCACGGGGACGCTGCTGCGCTTCCGCGAGGACGGCTTCCGCGAACGCGGCTGGGAAGCCGCGGTGCTGGAACAGGCCTACCTCGAACACGCCGAGGGCTGGAACCACTTCCTCCCCCGCCTGGCCGCCTACGCCGCGAAGCTGGCGACGCCATGAGCGTCACCGTCGACGACGACCTCTGGTCGGCGGTCGGCGATCCGATCCGGCGGCGCATGCTCGACCTGCTGCTCGCCGGCGGCGGCGGAACGGCGACCACCCTCAGCGAGCAACTGCCGGTCACCCGGCAGGCCGTCACCAAACACCTGGGCGTGCTCGGCAGGGTCGGACTGGTGCACGGCACCCCGTCCGGCCGGGAACGGCTCTACCACGTCGACGAGGCACAACTGGCGCGCGCCGTCGCGCAGTTGTCCGCCGTCGGCGCCACCTGGGACGCCCGGCTCCAGCGCATCAAGCGCCTCGCCGAGACCATCCAGCGCACCAGGAACAGCCAGGGCACCGATTCCGCCGAGAACGGCTGAACCCCGCACCCGCACCATGCACGGCACGGAAGACACAACGGACGAGAAAGAGGCAATGCCATGGACATTCTGCACAGGGTCGGCGCCAAGGCCTCGCCGGAGACCGTCTACACGGCCCTCACCACGCTGGACGGACTGGCGGACTGGTGGACCGAGGACGTCAAGGGCTCCGCGGACGAGGGCGGCGTCGTCGCCTTCCGCTTCGCCCAGGGCGGTTTCGACATGAAGGTGCTGGAGACCCGGCCCGCCGAAGCGGTGGTCTGGGAGGTCGTCGACGGCCCCGAGGAGTGGATCGGCACCCACATCCGCTTCGACCTCAAGCAGGAGGACGGCTTCACGATCGTGCTGTTCCGGCACGAAGGCTGGCGGGAGGAAGTGGAGTTCATGAGCCACTGCAGCACGAAATGGGCGACCTTCCTGATGAGCCTCAAGCGGCTCGCCGAGACCGGCACCGGCGAACCGGCCCCGCGCGACGTCCAGGTCAGCAACTGGCACTGAGCGACAACCGCCGGCGCCGCGCGGGCCGCATGCCCGCACGGCGCCGGCGTGCGCTCGGACCCGGACCGGCGGCCTTCGGGCCACGCCGTGGCCGGGGATCCACCAGACAAGGCTTAGCTGTGCGCGTAGTCGGCCGCGAACCGCTCCAGCAGGTCCAGCGACCGCTCGTACTTCGCCCGCAGCCGCACCTGCGTGGCGGGGTCGAGCTGCCCCAGCCGCACCTCGGACCGGTTGTCGGCGATGTCGGCGCGCTTCACCACCAGCGCGATCGGGTCCGCGGCCGCCCGCGCCATGCTCGACTCCAGCGGCTCGCGCGGCTCCTTCGACAACGCCACCACCGCGACGACCACCCGCTCCGGGCAGCCCGCGTGGCGCAAGTCGACAGCCGACACCTCGGTGTCCTCGATGACGTCGTGCAGCACCGCCGCCATCTTCGCCGCATCACCGTCCACCGCGGCCATCACCCGCAGCGGGTGGGCGATATAGGGCTTCCCGCCCTTGTCGAGCTGGCCTTCATGCGCGCGCCGCGCAAGCAGCACCGCATCGGCCAACGTGAAGTCCGCGCCGGTATCGCCGGTCTTTCCATCCATGCCGGTGCACTCCCCCGGTCTCGGTCGTCCTCCCACCGTAGCCCTCGGCGATCATCCGGGCCGGACGAGCGCCGCCGGAATACCCGGAAGACCCGGATTCGTCACGGATTATGCGCCGCCTGTCAGGCAAGATGCACACCCGACGCGGATCCTTCCGAAAAGTCGACCATGTACGGTACGCAATCGTGGAGACGACCTGCTCAGTCCTGTCCCGCGAGTACGCCGAGCCCATGGCCGGCACCGCGCCGACCGCGCGCGGCTGGCTGCTCATCGAACACCCGGGCCCGTGGGGCGCCAAGGCGCTCACCGGCAGCCGCGGCCTCGACCCGGACATCGGCCGCGCCGTGGAACGCGCCGCCGCCGCGGCCGGGTTCCGCGCCACCCTGATCCGGTCCACCGGCCGCACCGCCGACCTCGCCGCGCTGCGGACGGTGATCCTGGCGTGGACCGAACCCGGCGCCACGTGGATGCGCCGCTTCACCGTCTCCTCCGCCGAGGAGCTGCGCGACCTCGACTTCGCCGCGCTCGCCGGCCCCGTCGAACCCGCGATCGGCGAACCGTGCACCGACCCGGTCGTCCTGGTGTGCACGAACGGCAAACGCGACCGCTGCTGCGCGACCGAAGGCCGCCCGCTGGCGGAGGCCCTCGCGCACCGGCTGCCCGGACACGTGTGGGAAGCCACCCACCTGGGCGGGCACCGCTTCGCCCCGACCGCGGTCGTCCTCCCCGACGGCTACGTCTACGGCCGCCTCGACCCGGACACCGCCGTCGCGGCCTACGACGCCGCCCGGGCCGGCGGCATGCGGATCGCCGACTGCCGCGGCCGGGCCACCTGGCCGCGCCCCGCGCAGGCCGCGGAACTGGCGGTCCGCGAGGACACCGGCGAGACCGCCGCCGACGTGCTTCGCGTCGCGGCGCCCGTCGAGCACGAGGACGCCGAGCACGTGTGGACCGTGCGCGTGGACCACGTCGACGGCCGCACCTGGACGGTCGAGGTGACCGGCCGCACCGAGGAGCCGCCGCGCCCGGAGAGCTGCGGCAAGGGCTTCGGCAATCCGCTCAGCATGCTGCCGCGCCTGGTGACGCCCGCGCACTGACCGACCGCCCGCCCGCCGACCGGCCGCGCTCCGACCGGGCCGGTCAGTACGCGCCCGCGCCGGTCAGGGAACGGACCTCCATCTCCGCGTACTTCGACGGGTCCGCGGGCACCTTCGCGGTCATCGTGCCGATCCAGCCGCACAGGAATCCGATGGGGATGGACACAATCCCCGGGTTCTCCAGTGGGAACCAGTGGAAGTCCACCCCGGAGACCAGCGGGTTCTTCCCGCCGGACACCACCGGCGAGAACACCACGAGCACCACGGACGAGACAAGGCCGCCGTAGATCGCCCACAGCGTGCCGCGGGTGTTGAACCGCCGCCAGAACAGCGTGAACAGGATCGTCGGCAGGTTGGCCGAGGCCGCCACCGCGAACGCCAGCGCGACCAGGAACGCCACGTTGAGCTTCTGCGCGCTCAGGCTCAGCGCGATCGCGACCGCACCGATCACGATCGCGGACAGCCGCGCCGCGGCGATCTCCTCCTTCTCACTGGCACGGCCCTTGTGGATCACCGAGGCATACAGGTCGTGCGCGGCCGAAGCCGACGACGCCAGCGTCAGCCCCGCCACCACCGCCAGGATCGTCGCGAACGCCACCGCGGCAATCACCGCCAGCAGCACCACGCCGCCCAACGAGTCGCCGCCCCCGCCGAGTTCGCGTGCCAGCAGGGGAAGCGCCGTATTGCCCGCCGCGTTGGACGCGCGGATCTCGTCCGAGCCGAGCACCGCGGCGGCACCGAAGCCCAGCGCGATCGTCATCAGGTAGAACGCGCCGATGAGCCCGATCGCCCACATCACCGACCGGCGCGCGGCCCGCGCCGTCGGCACCGTGTAGAACCGCACCAGGATGTGCGGCAGGCCCGCCGTGCCCAGCACCAGCGCGAGCGCCAGGCTGATGAAGTCGATCCGGCTGGTCAGCGACGTGCCGTACTGCAGGCCCGGGCGCAGGAAGGACTCGCCCTTGCCGCTGGTCTGCGCGGCCGTGTGCAGCATCGCGTTCACGTCGCCGTGGAAGCGCACCAGCACCAGCACCGTCAGCAGCACCGCGCCCGCCATCAGCAGCCCGGCCTTGACGATCTGGATCCAGGTCGTGCCCTTCATGCCGCCGAACGTCACGTAGACGATCATCAGCGCCCCGACCACGACGATCGTGACCGTCTGCGCCGATCCATGGCCGTCGCCCAGCAGCAGCGCCACCAGCGAACCCGCGCCGACCATCTGCGCCACCAGGTACAGGATCGACACGACGATCGACGACGCGCCCGCGGCCGTGCGCACCGGGCGCCGGCTCATCCGGAAGGCGAGCACGTCGGCCATCGTGTAGCGGCCGCAGTTGCGGACGAGTTCGGCGACCAGCATCAGCACGACGAGCCAGGCGACGAGGAACCCGATCGAGTACAGGAACCCGTCGTAGCCGACCAGCGAGATCAGCCCCGCGATGCCGAGGAACGACGCCGCCGACATGTAGTCGCCGGCGATCGCCAACCCGTTCTGCGCCGCGGAGAACGAACGCCCGCCGGTGTAGAAGTCGTTGGCGGTGCGGTTGTGGCGGCTCGCCCACACGGTGATGACCAGCGTGACGGCCACGAAGCCGACGAACAGGCCGATCGTCAGCATGCGGTGGTTGCCGCCGGCCGCCGCCTCGGCGAGCGGGACGGCGGAAGCGGAGGAGGGGGTCATCGTCACCGGAACCGCTCCTGGGTGTCCCAGCGCAGGTCGAGCGCCGCACGGTCGCGCTTGCGGCTCGCATGCCGCGCGTACAGCCACGTGACCGCGAACGTCGAGGCGAACTGCGCCAGCCCGAACGCGAACGCCACGTTGAACTCGCCGACGATCCGGTGCCCCATGAGGCCGCGGGCCATCGTCGACGCGAGCACATAAGCCAGGTACCAGGCCAGGAAAAGCGTCGACATGGGGAACACGAAGTCGCGGTAGCGGCGGCGGATCTCCTGGAACTCCGGACTCGCCTGCACCTGGAGGTACACGTCCGAGCGCACGTCGCCGGCGGGCTCGTGCGGCACCTCGGCCTCGCCGGGCCGCGCGGCGGGCACGGCGGCAGGTGCCGCGGCGGGCGCGGCAGGAACCGCCCCGGCCGTCCCGAACGCCCGGAAGCGGTGCGAACTGGTGGTCACGAAAAGTCTCCTCGTCCGGTGTCCGCCGCCGGATCCGCCTCCCGAACTGCACGGGATCGCGGGGGATCACTCGGGGAAAATACGGGCGGACCGGTCTCAGCATGGTGAGCCGACCCGCCGCACACGGGGACGCGCTCCGGCTATTCACACGAAGGGATGAAAACCGCGCCGAAACGGGGAAGTTCGAGCCGCGGACATGCCGGAGGGCCCGGAACCGACCGGTCCCGGGCCCTCCTTGGTACGTCCTACGCCGCCGCGGCGGCCGCCGCGTCAGGTGTCGATACGCGAACGGTCCAACAGCGTGGCCGAGTTCGTGATGAACTCCTTGCGCGGCGCAACCTCGTTGCCCATGAGCAGGTCGAACACCCGCTCGGCGGCCTCCAGATCGGCCAGGTTGATCCGCCGCAGCATGCGCCGCCGCGGGTCCATCGTGGTCTCCGCCAGCTGGTCCGCGTCCATCTCGCCGAGACCCTTGTACCGCTGGATCGGCTCCTTGTAGCGGGTCCCCTTGCGCTGGAACTCCAGAAGGGTCTGCTTCATCTCGTTGTCGGAGTAGGTGTAGTGGTACTTCTCCTGGCCCTTGCGCGGGTTCGACAACTCGATCCGGTGCAGCGGCGGCACCGCCGCGAACACCCGGCCCGCCTCGATCATCGGCCGCATGTACCGCTGGAACAGGGTCAGCAGCAGCGTGCGGATGTGCGAACCGTCGACGTCCGCGTCCGCCATGAAGATGATCTTGCCGTAGCGGGCCTGGTCGATGTCGAACGTCCGGCCCGAACCCGCCCCTATGACCTGGATGATCGCGGCACACTCGGTGTTCTTGAGCATGTCCGAGACCGAGGCCTTCTGGACGTTCAGGATCTTGCCGCGGATCGGCAGCAGCGCCTGGTACTCCGAGTCGCGCGCCAGCTTCGCCGTGCCGAGCGCGCTGTCGCCCTCGACGATGAACAGCTCGCTGCGCTCCACGTCGTCGCTGCGGCAGTCGGCCAGCTTCGCGGGCAGCGCCGACGTCTCCAACGCGGTCTTCCGGCGCTGCGCGTCCTTGTGCTGGCGCGCCGCGATGCGCGTCCGGGCCGCCGAGACGACCTTGTCCAGCACCGCACGCGCCTGCGCCTTGTGCGCCTTGTTGGCGGCGCCCAGGAACGCCTTCAGCTCGCGCGACACCACGTTCTGCACGATCCGGGCCGCCGCCGAGGTGCCCAGCACCTCCTTGGTCTGCCCCTCGAACTGCGGCTCGGCCAGACGCACGGTCACCACCGCGGTCAGGCCCTCCAGTGCGTCGTCCTTGGTGACGTCGTCCTCGGACACCCGCAGCAGCTTCGCGCTCCGCAGCGCGTCGTTGACGGTCTTGCGCAGCGCCTGTTCGAAGCCGGCGACGTGAGTGCCGCCCTTGGGCGTGGCGATGATGTTGACGAACGACCGGGCCACCGTGTCGTACCCGGTGCCCCAGCGCATCGCCACGTCGACGCCGAGTTCGCGCTGCACTTCGGTGGGCACCATGTGACCGTGGTCGTCGAGGACCGGGACGGTCTCCTTGAACGTGCCCTCGCCGCTGATGCGGATAACGTCGCAAATCGGCCGGTCGGGCGCCAGGAATTCACAGAACTCGCTGATGCCGCCGGAGAAGTGGAATGTCTGCTCGTCGACCGCTTCCGGATTACGCTCATCGCGAACAACGAGAGTGAGTCCGGGCACCAGAAAAGCCGTTTGGCGCGCGCGATTGTGCAGCAGTTCGACGTCGAGGCGGGCGTCCTTGAGGAAGATTTGCCGGTCCGCCCAGTAGCGCACGCGCGTACCGGAGCGGCTGCGCGGCACCTTCTTGGTCTTGCGGAGGCCGCCGCCGGGGGCGAATTTCGCATCCGGTCCGGCGCCCGCGAACTCGCCGGGCGTGCCCCGGCGGAAGCTCACGGCATGCGTCGAGCCGGCCCGGTCCACCTCGACGTCCAAGCGCGCGGAGAGCGCGTTGACCACCGAGGCGCCGACGCCGTGAAGGCCGCCGGAAGCCGCATAGGATCCGCCGCCGAACTTGCCGCCGGCGTGCAGTTTTGTCATCACGACCTCGACGCCGGAGAGTCCGGTCTTCGGCTCGACGTCGACCGGGATACCCCGTCCGTTGTCGATGACTTCGACCGATCCGTCGTCGTGAAGGACCACGTCGATGCGGGTCCCGTAGCCGGCGAGCGCCTCGTCGACCGAGTTGTCGATGATCTCCCACAGGCAGTGCATGAGGCCGCGGCTGTCGGTCGAGCCGATGTACATGCCGGGCCGCTTGCGCACCGCGTCCAGTCCTTCGAGGACCAGCAGGTGCCGTGCCGTGTAGTTGGAGTGGTCGGGCTCGCCCGCCAGCAGCGCGGTCGACTGCGCAGTCGTCTGGGCGGTCACGCGGGGCAACTCCCCTGGGTCGTCGGGTGCGTCGGAATTCCGGCGCACGGGTCCGATGGATGGGCGCCGGGCCGCGCCGAAGGTTCCGGCAGGGTCCGGGTGGTCTCGTGGGGCCGGTACGCGCTCACCGCGGGCCGCGGGCGCGAGCCCCTCCGCGGTGATCACCTGCGCGGCGCCGACGCAAGGCTACCGGTGCGGGGTGACCCTCCGGCGGCGGCTCGCCGCTTCAGACTACCCGAGACTCGAATTTTTGTTCGACACCCGTTCGGCCGAGGGCATGAACCGCCCGGCCACTGGGCACGTCCTTATGCACAGAGACACAACAGAGACGCACATCACGGAAGGATCAGGGCAAGAACTCTGGGAAAATGGGGTGTGCCCAACCGGGGTCGAACATGACACGATCACCCCCGGGAACGTTCGAGGCTGGTTTGATGTTGTGGACATCGAAGGCAGTCCTCGTCGAGTAGAGAAGAGGCGACGTGAATTCGGTTCTGACTCCCGCCAGTCCGTTGACGGCCGCCGACCGTTGTGACCGGTGCGGCGCACAGGCATACCTCCGGGTCGTTCTTGCCAGCGGTGGAGAGCTGCTGTTCTGCGCTCATCACGCACGCAAGTTCGAGCCCGAACTGCGCAAGGTCGCCGTCGAGATACAGGACGAGACCGACCGCTTGACGGCAACTCCGGCCAACGCGTCGGAGGACGAGCGCTGAGTTCGCTCGGACCCACACCCCTTCGACAACCCGACGAGACCCGGTAGGTGCGTTTCCTGAAGAACCCCGAAGGATCGCAGCGGTGGCGGCCACCCGACGGTGGCCGCCACTGTGGTCTTCCCGGGGGCTCTGCAGGGGTCGACCGGGGTCTCACGGGGCACCGCGCGGGGCCCGGAAGGGGCACACGCACGGTGATATGGATCACATCCCGGCGGCTGCCCGGATGTCCGCCGCAAAGGCGGCCACCCGGGTGTAGACGCCGGGCTTCTTCGGCAGCGCGCAGCCGTCGCCCCACGACACGATCCCGGCGAGCCGGCCGTCGATCAGCAGGGGGCCGCCACTGTCCGCGCTGCACGCGTCCTTGCCGCCCTGGGTGAGGCCGGCACAGACCATGTCCGCGGCCACGTACGTCCCGTACACCCCGCCCGGATAGGCGGAGCGGCATGCGGCGTCCGAGGTGACCGGGACGGTCACGGTCCGCAGCACCGGCGAGTAGTCGCCGTTGCCGGTCGTGTCGCCGTAGCCGAGCACCGTCGCAGGCGTGTCCGCGGCGTATACGTTCTCCCCCTGCTCGACCATCGGCAGCGCGGCGGCGTCCAGCGGCTCGGCGAGGGTGAGCACCGCCCAGTCCTTGTCCACGCGCGCCATGTCGAACGACGGGTTCACGTGCACGTCCGTCACGGCGACCTCGTGGCCCGCCGTGGTCCGCAGGTCGGTGCGGCCCTGGATCACCTTGAGGTCGGGGCGCCGGGTCAGCGAGCCGTCCGGCTCGACCATGCAGTGCGCCGCCGTGAGCACCTTCGTCGGCGCGATCAGCGTGCCGCCGCAGAACTGGCCGGACCTCGACGAGCCGTACATCGACCGGCTGGACAGCGCGACCATCCACGGATTGTCCGTGGCGTCCGCGGGAGAACCCCCGATGACGACCCTGGGCGGTCCCTGGGGCGCCTCTTCGGCCGCGCCCGCGGAGGTGTGCCAGGCCGCTGTCGCGGCGACCGCCAGGAGCGCCGCGGTGAACGCGGCCCCCGCCCGGCGCATCCCCCACGCGGTGCCGTGCGCTCGGCCCGGGGCCGGACCGCCGCTGGGCAGCCGCCGCGGCGGACCCGCGTCGTTCCCGCGGGCGGTGCGCGCCGCGTAGCGCACGCGCTCCCGCGGTGCCGCCGTACCCGATGCCGCCGCTTCCCGTGCGCCGTCTGCGCTGTGTGTGCCGCTTGCGCTGTTTACGTCGCTTGCGCCCGTGTCGCGCCCGCTGCCGCCCGGCTCCGGGCAAGCTCCCAGCCCCGTCATCGCCACCGTGTCCTCCATGCCCGTCCTCAGCGACTACGCTCAGTCCTGAATCGATTACCTTCAGGGAACGTCGATCGAAGCGGCCCTGCAACCGGGGCCGAGCGGCATCGCCCGGACGAGTGAACCCCCGTTCGGGGGTCCGGAACGGGCCGGAGAACGCGCCGGAGCCCGGCGGCAACAGCCGCCGGGCTCCGGGATGCGCCGTGTGCCGAACCGGCCCGGAAGCCGGGCCGGTTCCACGGGGTCGCCGCAGGTCAGTCCAGGTAGTCGCGCAGCACCTGGGACCGCGACGGGTGACGCAGCTTCGACATGGTCTTCGACTCGATCTGGCGGATGCGCTCACGGGTGACCCCGTACACCTTGCCGATCTCGTCGAGGGTCTTCGGCTGGCCGTCGGTGAGGCCGAACCGCATCGACACGACGCCCGCTTCGCGCTCGGACAGCGTGTCGAGGACCGAGTGCAGCTGCTCCTGGAGGAGCGTGAAGCTGACCGCGTCGGCGGGGACGACCGCCTCCGAGTCCTCGATCAGGTCGCCGAACTCGCTGTCGCCGTCCTCGCCGAGCGGGGTGTGCAGCGAAATCGGCTCGCGGCCGTACTTCTGGACCTCGATGACCTTCTCGGGGGTCATGTCGAGTTCCTTGGCCAGCTCCTCCGGGGTGGGCTCGCGGCCCAGGTCCTGGAGCATCTGGCGCTGCACGCGGGCGAGCTTGTTGATGACCTCGACCATGTGCACCGGGATGCGGATGGTGCGGGCTTGGTCGGCCATCGCTCGGGTGATGGCCTGCCGGATCCACCACGTGGCGTACGTGGAGAACTTGTAGCCCTTGGTGTAGTCGAACTTCTCGACCGCGCGGATCAGACCGAGGTTGCCCTCCTGGATCAGGTCCAGGAAGAGCATGCCGCGGCCGGTGTAGCGCTTGGCCAGCGAGACCACGAGACGGAGGTTGGCCTCCAGCAGGTGGTTCTTGGCGCGGCGCCCGTCCTCGGCGATGATCTCCAGCTCGATCTTGAGCTTCGGAGCGAGCTTCTCGCCGGAGTTCAGCTTGTCCTCGGCGAACAGGCCGGCCTCGATGCGCTTGGCGAGTTCGACCTCCTGCTCCGCGTTGAGCAGCGGGACCTTGCCGATCTGCTTCAGGTAGTCCTTGACCGGGTCGGCGGTGGCGCCCGCGACGGCGACCTGCTGGGCCGGCGCGTCGTCCTCGTCGTCGTCGGACAGGACGAAGCCCTGGTTCTCGTCCTCGGGCTCGGCGGCGCCGGGCTCGATCGCGATCTCCGGCTCGTCCGTGAGCTCCTCGGCGTCCAGCTCCGGATCGCCCTCGCCCTTGCCCGCGGTGGCCTTCTTGGCCGCGGTCTTCTTCGCCGCGGCCTTCTTGGCCGGGGCGCCGGCGGCCGACTTGGCCGCCGTCTTCTTGGCCGCCGTCTTCGCGGCAGCCTTCGGCTGCTCGGCCGCCTCGGCCTCGGCCGCGGCGGGCGCGGCTGCGGCCGGGGCGGCCGCGCGGGCCGCGGTGCCGGACACGACGGTCTTCGTGGAGGTGCGCTTGGCGGTGCTCTTCGCCGCCACGCTCTTACGGGTGCGCTTGGGGGCCGCTGAATCGGCGGCATTTACCACGATGTCCACACCCTCCTGGTCAAGGACCTGGTTGAGGCTGCGTAGGACGTTCTTCCACTGGGTGGCCGGGATCTGGTCGGCCTCGAACGCCTGGCGAATCTCGTCGCTGGCGATGGACCCCTGAGCCTCACCCCGTTCGATCAACGCCTTGACGTTGACGAAATCGGCGATCTCCGGGGGAAGCGAACGGGATGTGCTGGCCGACACAAACAACCTCTCGACGGATCTGGACGGCGTTCGACATGATCGAGTCGCTCGCCGCCTGGCAAACGACACACAGGCGGGGGCAGAGGTACAGGACGCCCGGTCGCGCAGCGCTGCTGCGGTACTACGCCGGCTCCTGGCAGACGCCGGAGCAACTACATAGCAACACAGCAGACGGGCACGCGCGGGTATTCCTGAAAGGCTGCCACCTTCGTACTCATCGGACTGGGCGCAGAAGTGTTACGCATCCCCTCGGTGGCGGGCGTCACACCCGCCGTCGCGGAGCCCGTCCGGAGCCGTACCGCCGATCGGGTTGGATCGGCCGGGGCCCCGTCCGGTGCGTCGGCACCGCCGGGCACTTCACCCCGGAGGCTCGGCGATGCGGACTCCGAGGATCGTGACGTCGTCGTCCCGGTCCTGACCGTCGAGCAGGCGTTCCAGGATGCTCGACAGCAGTTTTTCCAGACCCCTTTCCCCCCTCTCGCCCTTCTCTCCCCTCGGGTCGTCCCCGCGTTTCCCCTCCGGCCTCGTCGCCCGGGTGCCGCTTTGCGGGTTTCCCGGCGCGCCTCCCCGGCTGTCGCTCCGAGTGTCGCCCCGGGCACTCGCCGTGCGGGCGACGTCGAGCAGCAGGTCGAGGCCCTGGGTGATGCCGCGGGACCGGTTCTCGATCAGCCCGTCGGAGAAACCGACCAGGATGTCGCCGGGGTCCAGCCGCATCGTGTGCTTGGTGCGCGGCTCGACGACGCCCAGGGGGGTGGACGCCGGGCCGGCGTCGGCGAGCTTGGCTTTGCCGTCCGCCGAGACGATCAGCACCGGCAGGTGGCCGGCGTCCGCGAGGTCGAAGACGCCGGTGGCCGGGTCGATCACGCCGTAGATGAGCGTGGTCAGCGATTCGTCGTCCTCGGTGGCGGTGAACAGCCGGTCGAGGCCGGCGAGCACCGCGACCGGATCGGGGTCGGTGAAGGCGAGGGCGCGCAGCGCGGCACGGACCCGGCCCATGCCGGCGGCCGCGGTCAGGCCCTTGCCGATCACGTCGCCGACGACGATCGCGATGCGGCCGTCCAGGAGCTTGAAGACGTCGTACCAGTCGCCGCCGACCTCGAAATCGGGGGCGCCGGGCAGGTAGCGGTAGTCGAATTCGACGCCCGGGACCACCGGCAGGCGGTCCGGGAGGAGGCTGCGCTGGAGGGCGACGGCGGTGCGGTGCTCGCGCTCGTACAGCCGCGAGCGTTCCACGGCGAGCGCGCACTGGCCCGCGAAGGCTTCCAGGAACACCCGGTCGTCCGGGCCGAAGACCCGCGCATCGCGGAACGTGAAGCGCAGCGCGCCCATCGGGGCACCGGAGCCGAGCAGGGGCAGCACGACGGACGCGGCTTCGCCTGGCTGCGGGGCGTCGGGGCGGGGGCGCATGCCGGGGAGAGCGGCGGACGCCTGCTGCTCCGTGTCGGGTTCGGCGTCGTCCTCGGCGGCGGCCGGCAACGGGTCGCCCGGGGGTGTCGCGGCCGGTGTGCGTCCGAGGTCCGGTGTGCGGCCGAGGTAGAGCGGGGTGCCGTCGCGGACCGCGGCCAGCAGCGCGGGCGGCCAGTCCTGCGGGAGGACGCGGCGGCGGCGGGACGAGCGCGGCGTGGGCACGTTCGGCCACGGGAACACCGGGGCGGCGTCGTCGAGCAGGCGGATCTCGCTGTGGCGCGCGTCGATGCTGCGGCCGAGTTCGGCGACGGCGGCCTCGACTTCGGCGACGGTGAGCGCGCCGGCGAGGCGCGCGGTCATCAACTGGAGGCGGGAGGTGCGCCATTGGCTGGAGCGCAGGAGTTCTTCGCGGTGCCTGCTCTCGGTGACGTCGGAAACGATCGCGAGGACGGCGGCCACGTCGCGGTCGGGGCCGTGGACCGGGACCCAGCGGGCTTCGTGGTGCCGGGTGTCGTACCAGTCGGGCGGGGACAGCACGAAGTCCGTGTCCGCGTACGGGGCTCCGTGGGCGAACACCAGCGCGACGGTCTTCTCGATCTCACGGGCGAGCCCGTGTGGCAGCAACTCGGAGGGGCGGCGGCCGAGATGCTCGGCCGCGGGGCGCCGGTTGAGCCGGGCGAGGGCGTCGCTGATGCGCAGGTACCGGAGGTCTTTGCCGTAGAGGGCGAACGCCACCGCGGACTCGCCGCCGAGCGCGTCGAGCACGGCGGTGTCGAACACTTCGGCGGCTGCGGACGGGCCGTCCCGCACCGTGTCGTCGGTCAATGCCGTCTTCCCCACCTGTCGCCTCGGCCCGCCCAACCGGGGGTGGACCGGTCCGAAAACGCGTCAGACATCGAGGGTAATCACGTCTGGCGCCTCACCGGGAGTGATTGCCGGGACTCTCTGCGTGCCACCGTGCGCCCCTGGCGCGCGCCGGGCGTGCGCCTGATGGGTGTCGGGAGTGCCTCGGGGCGTCGGGGGTGCGCGCGTCGGGTTGCGGTGCCGGTCGGGCGGCCGGCGCCGGCGGCGTCGCTGCCGGGTACTTGATCCGGTACCCGCTCAACGTGCCGTCGACGCCTGCCGATTGACGATCCGTCAGTCCTGGTCGTCGGTGGTGGCCGCCGGTTCCGGTGCGGGAACGACGCGGCCGGCCGCTCGGGCGGACGGCCGCGGCCCGGTCGGGCGGTCAGCCTTCGCGCGGCGCCGGGAACAGGCGTTCCACCTCGGGGTGGACGGCGAGCAGCGACCGCATCGCGGACGCGGCGCCGTCGCCGTCGCCCGCGGCGACCGCGTCGACGAGCCGGGCGTGCAGCGCCACCGAGGACTCCGACAGGTGTTCGCATCCGGCCGCGTGCCCGCCGGACATCTGGAGCGCGGAGGCCACGGCACCGGACAGGTGCTCGAGCAGCCGGTTGCCCGCGACTTGGAGCAGCAGCACGTGGAACTCGGCGTCGGCGCGCGTGAAGCTCGCCGGGTCGGGCTCGGCGACGGCGTGCTGCATGATCACGACGATCTCGGCGAGCCGCCGCACCACGTCGGGGTGGTTGCGGCAGGCCGCCATGTGCGCGGCCAACGGCTCGATGCCCCAGCGAAGTTCGAAAAGCTCACGGCGCATCGCGTCGCGCTGCGGGCCGCTCGCGCGCCACTCGATGATGTCGGGGTCGAGGAGGTTCCAGTCGGCGACCGGGCGGACCCGGGTGCCGACGTTCGGACGGGCGCTGACCAGGCCCTTGGCTTCCAGAACGCGCAGCGACTCGCGGACGACGGTGCGCGACACCTCGAAGCGCTGGCCGATCTCCTCGGGCACCAGGGGGCGTTCGTAGCCGACTTCGCCGGCCACGATCATCTGGCCGAGCTGCTGGACGAGTTGGCCGTGCAGACCGCGACCGCGCGGACCGCCCGGCTTGCGGACGCCGCGCATCGGGTCGATGTCCGGGGAGTCCCAGGGGTAGCGCGGGGCGGCGGCCTCGGAGGCGGGCATCGGCAGGTCCGCGGGGGAGACACGGTAGGCGTCGGGCGACGGCACGGTCGGCGCCGTGCCCACGGCGGGCAGGGAGTGATGGGGAGCGATACTCACGCTCCTTCATCTCGGCGTGCGGCGTGCCGGTCTTGAGCCGTTCCGCCGATCCCGGCTGAAAAAAACACGAAAGGGTGATCGGCCTTGCGGAGTTGTCCCCCGCACGGGGGAGGCCCTTGGGGTGAAAGGAGCTTTTTGTAGAGTTTTGTGGGTGTTGGTGATTGATGGGGGTATTGGCGAAAGTTGCCGGGGAGGGGGGTGGGGGTTGGGTACGAGGGCGGACGCAGCCGCGCAGCGGACACAGGGCGGTGTGTCGGGGCAGCGCGGGTGATCCGGCGGGCGTGGCGGGTTGAGCGGGGCGGCCGGGGCGGGGGTCCCGGGCGTTCGTGCGCGTCACGGGGCGCGGGGGTGAACCGGGCGCCGCCGGGGCCGTCCACGGATCCGGTGTGCGGCGTGCGTTGTCCGCCGCGCGGCGTGGGGCCTCGCGGCGGACGGGCTTCGCGGCGTCGGGCTTCGCGGCGTCAGGCTTCGCGGCGGGCGAAGACGAGGCCGGCGGTGAGGAGCGCGGCTGCGGTCCAGCAGGCGAACGTGAGGGCGCCGGTTCCGGGGCTGAGGCCGGTGGCCGGGTCGCCGACGGCCAGCATGCGGTCGGCGGCGTGGAACGGCAGGTAGCGGACCGCGTCGCGGTAGGGCTCTGCGAGCGCGAGTTCGGCGGCGCGGCCGGCGAGCGGTTCGAGGGCCAGCGGGAGGACGGCGAGCCCGACGGCCGCGATCGCGGAACCGCGGGTCACGATGCCGACGGCGAGGCCCAGGCAGGCGGCGAGCCCGAGGTATGCCGCGTAGCCGAGGAGGATGCGCGGCGCCGGGGCCTGGTCCCAGGCGAGTGCGCGGAAGCCGGATCCGAAGCGCGCGGTGGCGACGGCCGCGTTCACGACGACGCCGACGCACGCGACGGTCACCGCCAGGAGCGCGGTGACCGCGACCTTCGCGGCAAGTGTGCGGGTGCGGTGCGGCAGCGCGATGAGCAGCGCCGGCAGAGCCGCGGCGCGCTGCTCGCGCGCACAGGCCAGGACCGCGGCGAACGCGACGACGAGGACGGCCAGGGGCGTGGTGCTGCCGACGGTGCCCGCGGTGACGAGTTGGGCGGCGTCGGCCGCGCGGACCGGCATGGCGTCGAGTTCGCGGGCTCCGGCCCATGTGGTGGCGGCGCCGACGGCGAGCGTGCCGAGACCCGACCACCACAGACCGCGGCCGGTCGCAAGGCGGGCCCATTCGTATCGGACGGCGGTCATGCGGGTCACCTCGCGGGATGGGTGGTGCGGCTGGGAGTTCGGTGTGCCGGGTCGGCTTCCGGGGGTGGAACGTGCGGTGCCCGCCGCCGGGGTGGGCGCGGAGCCTGCGTGCGCCCGTCCCCGGTGGCGGATCAGACGTTGACGCCGTCCGAGCGGGTGCGGCTGCGGGTGTCGTCGTCGGTGGGGGTGGCGTCGTTGTCGGAGCTGCGGGCCAGCCAGCGGCGGCGCTTGGGGCGGCGGTGCGGCGAACGGTTGTCCGACGAGCGGGATGCCTGGGCGGGGCCGGGGATCGCACTGACGGAGGCGTCGGTGTCGGCGGGCCCCGAAGCCGCGGATGCGGGGATGACGCCTTCGGGGGGCGAGGTGACGTCGGCGGTCGGGTCGTACAGGCGTTCGTAGGCGTCTGCCGTGGCCTTGGTCCGCTTTGCCAGCTTGACGTCCTCGCGGGCGGCCCGGCGCTCCGCGCGTTCCGCGGACCGGGGGAAATGGCGGGCCTGGTCGATGCGCACCCGGCTCTCGGTCGCCGCCCGGTTCCGCGCCGCCACCGTGCAGAACGCGTCGGCGACGGAGGTCTCGCGCTGCGCCAGCTCGTGCAGCAGCACGCCGTTGCGGAACGCGATCTCGCCGATCCGGGCGCGGTCCGCGCTGACGCTGAGGACCGTGCCGCCGTGCACGTGGACGGCGAGTCCTTCGGCGCGCAGCAGCTCGACGAGGCGTTCGACCTGCGGCGTGCGGACGAACACCTCGTGTCCCTCGGCGCGCGCGCGGTAGTCGACGACCGCTTCGTCGGCCCACAGGCGGCCGCGGGACATCGCAAGCACGTGGTCGGCGCAGTCGGCGAGTTCGGTCAGGCCGTGGCCGGCGACGAGGACGGTGCGGCCCTGCGACACGTACGCGCGCAGGAACTCGCGGAGCCAGCGTGCGCCTTCCGGGTCCTGCCCGGCGGACGGCTCGTCGAGGATCAGCGTGTGCGGGTCGCCGAGCAGCGCGGTGGCGATCCCGAGGCGGCCGCGGGCGCCCATGGACAGCGCGCCGACGCGCACCCCCGCGACCGGCGCCAGTCCGACGAGGTCGAGGACCTCGTCGACGCGCGCCCGCTTGATCCCGTGCGCGGCGGCGGCCACCCGCAGCTCGGTGCGCGCCCGGCGCCGCGGATCCGCGGGCTCGGCGCCCAGCCACACGCCGACCTCGCGGGCCGGGTGGCGCAGCTCGCGGTAGCGGCAGCCGGCGAAGAGGGTGCTTCCGCGGCCGCGTTCGAGTTGCAGCATGAGGCGCAGCGCGGTGGACTTCCCGGCGCCGTTGGGGCCGATGAGGGCGGTGACCTGCCCGGGGCGGACGGTGAACGAGAGCGCGTCGACGGCGACTGCGCCGCCGTACTTCCGGGTGAGTCCCTGGACCTCGATCATTGGCCTGTCCCTCGCCGCCGTGGCGCCCGCGGACCTGCGGACATTTCGCACGGTACATGGATGAATACGGATTCTTGGGGAACCATGCCGCACTCTGCGCCAAATACGAAGAAGAATCCGAATAGCAAAGGAGACGTCCAAGTCTGGACACGGCTCGCGGGGCGGAGGGACCATCGAGACACCGACCACGAGCGCCCGGAGGCCGGCATGTCTCCCATGTATCCAGCTCCGACGTTTCCCGGTGTCCCAGGAACCCCGTCCGCCTCGGCGGGCAAGACCGACGCGCTGGCGCTGCTGCGCGACAGCCTCTCGTCGGCGAGCGGCGCCAATTGGCTCGAGACGCTGCGGTCCGGACTCCGCCAACTCCGCACCGATCTCCACGAGCACATCGCGGCCACGGAAGGCCCCGACGGGCTCTACGACGAGGTCGGGCGCAGCGATCCCCGCCTGGCCTGTACGGCGACGCGCCTGCGGCGCGAGCACGGGCGGCTGAGCGCCATCGTCGACGAACTGAGCGCCGACGCCGCCCACGAGCCGGTGGACCCGGGCTGGCTCAATTCGGCCCGACCGCGGATCCGCGACCTGGTCCGGCAGTGGGGCTCGCACCGACGGCGGGACACGCAGCTGGCCTACGACTCGGTCTCGCTGGATATCGGGGGGCAGGACTGAGGGCGGGGCGGGTGCGGGGTGTTTTTGAGCTGGGTTGTCGGGGTGTTTCCGGCCTCGGTCGCGGTACCGGTTCCGGTCCGGTGAAGTCGCCCCCGACCTGCGGGAACAGTCCATCTTGTCGTTTGCGTCGTACGGCTGTTTATCGTCAGGCAGACGACTAAGATCGACACATGTCGCCCTCCGACGCCTCTCCGTATCCCCCGTTCGGGGTCACCGTGGACCTCGTCGTCCTCACCGTCCGGGACCACACGCTCAACGCGCTGACGATCCGCCGCGGCGAGCCGCCGTTCCAGGGCCAGTGGGCGCTGCCGGGCGGCTTCGTCCGGCCGGACGAGGGGTTGGAGGCCGCCGCCGCCCGCGAACTCGCCGAGGAGACCGGGCTCGACCAGCTCGAAGTGCACCTCGAGCAGCTGGCCACGTTCGGCGACCCGGGCCGGGATCCGCGGATGCGTGTGGTGAGCGTCGCGTACCTGGTCCTCGCCCCCGACCTCCCCACACCCCGCCCGGGCGGCGACGCCGCGGGCGCGCGCTGGACACCGGCCGCCGACCTGGCGGACGGCTCACGGTTGGCGTTCGACCACACCAAGATCCTCGAAGACGGTGTGGAACGCGCCCGCGCCAAGATCGAATACTCGTCCCTCGCGGCGGCGTTCTGCCCCGAGGAATTCACCGTCGGCGAACTGCGCCGGGTCTACGAAGCGGTCTGGGGCGTTGCCCTGGACCCGCGGAACTTCCACCGCAAGGTGACGGGGACCCCGGACTTCCTCGTCCCCACCGGCGGGACGACGACGCGCCAGGGCGGTCGGCCTGCACAGCTGTTCCGACGGGGGTCGGCGGAGAAGCTGAACCCGCCGATGCTGCGGCCGGAGGCTTGAGGCTGGGCCGGGCTGGGCTGGGGCGCTGGGTTGTTGTCGCCTTGCCCCCCGCCGCGCCAACTTGCCGCCGCGTCTGAGGGCCCTCCCCCCACCCCCTCCGCCAGGTTTTGCGGTTTGTTCATTCGTGTCCGCTCAGATCGCCAGTTGCATGCCTTCCGGGGCGGCCTCGATGACCGCCTGGCCCTGGCGGTTGATGCGGACGGTGAAGGGGTCGCCGGAGACGCGCAGGTCGGCGAGTTCCAGTTCGCCGATGGCCGGGGCTGCCGGGGGGCGTACCACGATCCGTTGGCGTGGAGCGTCGGGGCGGACGCCGGCGAGGGCGACGAGCACGGGCAGGATCGCCGCGGCGGAGCGGGCCAGCGGGCGGCAGGCCAGCGGGTGCGCGACGGGCACGTGCCCGGGGACGCGTTGTTCTCCGGCATGCATCTCGGGCATGCGGTATCCAAAGTGCGGTACGGCCTCCAGGAGTCCCGACAGCAGTTCGTAGGCGGCGTCGGCTTGGCCGTGGACGGCCAGGCCGGCGATGGCGACGCAGGTTTCGTGTGCGCGGACGACGCCGCCGCGCACCGCGAGCGGGTGGTAGCCGGGGGTGCGGGCGCCGATCCCCCGCAGTCCCCACCCGCAGTTCAGGTCCGGGCTCAGCAGCCGCCGTGCCACATCGGCGCACGCGGCATCGTCGAGGATGCCGGTGCCGGGCAGTTGCCCCATCGCCGAGTTGGGGACGGCGACCGGGCGGCCTTCGCCGTCCAGGGCCGCGGCGATGTACGGTCCCGCGGCGTCCTCGACGCGGAATCGGTCGCGGAAGCGCGCCGCGAGATCGGCCGCGCGTTTCCGCCACGCGTCGGGCGATGCGGCGTCGCCGGCGTCCGTGTCCTCGCCGAATTCGCGCAGCAGCCGGGCGGCGTGTACGGCGGCTTCGTAGACCTGTCCTTGCAGTTCGCACGGTGCCGGGCCGCCCGGGCCCACCCGGACGAACCCGTCCGGGTGGGTGTCGAGCGTCGCCGCCAGGTGGGCCAACGCCCGGCGCAGGTGCGGCAGCAGCGGCTCGGTTTCGGAATCGCTGAGCCCCCAGCGGCGGGCTTCGCCCAGCAGCGTCACGTAGAGCGCCGTGGAACCGACGCAGTCGTAGCGCGGCGCACGTCCCCCGGGTCCCAGCGAATGCGGGATCTTGCCGGGCTCTTCGCCGCTGAGCGGGTCCGCGCGGCGGCCTTGGCGGTCGGCCAGCATGCGCAGCGTGCCCGCGGCGAGGCGGGTGCCGAGGGGCAGCAGCATGCGTGCCGTCCACAGACAGTCCCGGCCGGTGGGGACCAGCTGCCAGGGGGCTCCGGCGGCGGGCATCGGCACGGTGCGGTGTTCCGGGTCGGCGACCAGTAGGCCGCGGAGGTCGACCAGGCTCTGCCGCATCCATTCCGCGACGCGGAAGTCGTCGCAGCGGACGCGTGCTTCGGACCACGGCGGCGGCCCGAGCGGCGCCCGCGGCGCCGGGATCGCATGCGTGGTCGTCGTGCCGGCCCGCTGGTGCGCCGGAGCCCCGGTCACGCGCAGTTCGACCGTCCACGACGCGGCCGGCTGCAGGGTGATGTCCCAGCGCAGGATCCCGGCGGCCGCCAGCGCCGTCTCCGGCGCCGGGCTCGCCACCGCACGCACCACCCAGCCGTCGGCGGAACTCCACGTCAGTCCACCCGGGCAGACCCGGGCGGCGAGATCCGGCCCGCGGCGGCCGACCCGAAGCTCCCCTATCGGCGCGAGGTCGGTGCCGAGGGTCATTTCGACCGGGACGCGGACGCGCCGCCGGGTCGTGTTGCGGATCACGACGCGTTCGCGGCCGTCCGCCTGCCGGGTCCGGTCGACGACCAGCGCCGGGTCCGGGACCGGATCCGCGACGAACCGGTGCATCGCGAGGAAACGCGCCGTTCCCGCACCGACGGTGTGCGAGGACAGCGGCTCCGGTTCGGCGCCGCCGATGGTGACCACCGAGCGGGCCAGCAGGCGCCGTCCGTCGTGGAACAGTCCGTGGACGCCCCGGCCACGGAGCTGCCCGTCCCGCGGACAGATCGCCATGCCCGGGGCGTCGACGCAGATCAGGGCGTCGTGCGCGAGGGGGTGGGGCGTTCTGATCCCGGTCACGTGGCTGCTCCTCGTCGGCCTGCGCTCGCGGCCTCGGGCACGGAGGGGTCAGGACCGCACCCGTGCCGACCACCGGGCGCACACGCGGTCGCGCGCCCGCTTCCGTGGCCAACGCGCCGGAGGCCGCGTAGTCACGCTTGTCGGCGCGGCACGAGCCATTCGCCAGGCCGTGCCCGGGCAGCACCACCCGTTCCGGGGACGCGGGCCGGGACCGGGGCGAGGAGTTCGCCGGGTGTGTGCGGGGGTGCGTCGCCGGCGGGGTGACCGTGCCGCGGAAGGCCGGCCGTGGGGGTTTCGTCGTGGTGGTCATGGCTGTTCCTCGGGGGTGTGGGCTCGGCACGGTCAACCGCGGGAGTGTGGTCGTGGTGGTCACGGCTGCTCCTCGGAGGGTGCGGGCCCGGCGAAGTCGGGGGTGTCGAGCGTGGGCTGGGCTTCGGGGGGCGGGGTTTCGGCGGGGGCCGTGCCGCGGCCGGTGGGGCCGCCGTCGCGGGCGTCGCCGCACGGGTCGGTTTCGGGGTCGGTGTGGTGGGGGTCCGGGGCGTGGGCGTCCGGCGGGCTGTCGGGGTCCGGGCCGTTGCGGTCGTCCGGTGCGTCGGCCGACGGCTTGTCGCGCGGGCTGCTGCGTGCTCGGGTCGTCGTTGCGGGGTCCCGCCGTGGCCGTCGCGGGCTGCGTTCCGGGAACAGGGCGCGGCGGGATTCACGGGCGCTGAGGGTGCTGTTGATGGCGGTGTGCAGGAGTTGGGCCATCGTGTAGCCGGGGTTGTCGTCGAGGGCGCGGTTGACGGCGACGCGGGCCATCGCGGGCTCCTCCCCCGTCCAGGCGGTCCAGGCGGCGAGGGTCAGGGGCACGGCGGATTCGGGCGGCGGCGACATGCGGGCCAACGCGGTCCACAGGGCGAGCAGGGGACGGTGGTCGGGGTCGTCCCAGGACATGGCGTGGTCGCGGACGTGGATGTCGGTGAGTCCGAGGACCAGGCGGGCTGCTTCGTCGTGGCGTAGATCGCGGTCGCCGTTGCGGAAGCGGACGCGGGCGGCGTGCAGGAGCGCGAGGGATTCGGTGCGCAGTCCGATGAGCGAGCCGTAGTCCTCGCTGCGGTGGGCCAATGCGCGGCGGACGTGGGCGAAGGCGCGGTCGGCGGCTTTGCGGGCGAGGCCCTCGGGCGGTCGGACGGTGTGCAGGAGTGCGGTCTGCGGGACCGGCGGCGGGAGTCCGGCCGAAACTGCGGTGGCGGCGATGACCGATGCGGTTTCGGCGGGCAGGGCGCGGCCCTCGGAGGCGCAGCAGCCGGTGGTGCAGGTGTAGGACCACCAGCGTCCGCGTTCGATGCAGAGGGCTTCGAACAACGGCAGTCGGTGTTCCGCGCACAGGTCGAGGGCGGCTTCGTAGAGCGGGCGGTAGCGGTCGACGCCGCGCTGGTCGCCGCCGACGGGTCGGTCGATGTAGACGATGACGCCGAGTGCGGCGGAGCCGTGCCGGGCGATGGTGGCGACGAGGTGGCGGGCCGCGGCGCGGAAGCGTTCGGGCGGCGGGAGGTCGAGGCGGAGGACGGGGGCGACGCGGCCGCGCCGGCCTGGCCGGACGCCGAACACGACGAGGCTGTCGGCGGGCGTGGTCCCGATCAAGTAGGGGATGGCCTCCAGGAGTTCGGCGGGGTTCGAGACGCGCAGGACGGTCTCGGCGGGCATCGGGGCGAGAGTGGTTTCACGCATGCCGCAAGCGTGGACGTATCCGGGCGGAGGACTTCGCGGTCGGCGGCGAACTGTGGACAACTCGGGCCTGTGGACAGGTGTTTCACTCGATCCGGGGATTGTGGCGGCTTGGCCGGGGCGCTAGTTGGCCGAGTCGGCCGTGCTCGGGGTGGAAGGCCAGGGCCTGGTCGGTCAGTGCCGTGTACTCGTCGGCGGCCAGCTCGATCTCGGCCGCGGCCGCGTTCCGTTCGAGCTGCTCCACGGTGGAGGCGCCGGGGATCGCGACGACCGGGCCGCGGTGCAGGACCCACGCGAGCGCGATCTGGGCCGGCGTGGCGTCGTGCGCGGCGGCGACTTCCTGCAGGAGTTCCAGGAGCGGCCGGGCGCGCCGGAGGTTCGCGGGCCGGAACAGGGCGCCGCGGGCGCGGAACCCCGACGGCGGGTTGTAGGCGTCGTAGCGGCAGCCGAGCAGGCCTTGGGCGAGTGGGCTGTACGCGATGACCATCCGCCCGTTGCGTTCGGCCCACGGCACGAGGTCGTCGAGCGGTCCGGGGTGCGCGAGGCTGAATTCGACCTGGTCGGACAGCACGCGGCGGCCGAGCGCCTGCTCGGCGCGGCGCCACCGGGCCAGGTCGTAGTTGCTGACGCCGACCTCCGCGACCACCCCGTCGTCGAGCAGTTCGGCGAACCCCCGCACCGCCGTGTCCATGCCGAACAGCGGATTCGGGAAATGCGCCTGGTAGAGGCCGATGCGGTCGACGCCGAGCCGGTCGCGGCTCGCGTACGCGCGGGTGCGCACGACGCGCGCGAGAGGAAGGACCGGGGCGAACTTCGTGGCGACGACGACCCGGGCCGCGTCGTCGCCGAGCGCCGCGCCGAGGATCCGTTCGCTGCGTCCGGCGCCGTAGACCTCGGCGGTGTCGAAGAGCGTGACGCCCAGCTCCACGGCGCGTCCGACCAGAGCGCGGGCGGTCACCGCGGCGTAGCGCTCGCCGTAGCCCCAGGGTCGGGAGCCGAACTGCCACGTGCCGAGCCCGATGCGGCCGATCTTGGGCAGAGCGTCGACGTCGAGATCGAGATAGCGCATGCATGGCCTCCCCGGCACCCGCGGCCCCGTCCTCCACCTTGGCCCCCGGGCGCGCCACACGCCAAGTGCTGTGGACAACTTTGCCCGGCAACCTCATGGAGAATCGTTTCTCCACATATTCGTGTCGCGGTTTGCCCGCCTGTCCGGAGAACCGACTACAAAGGTCCCCATGAGTTCCACCGCCACCCCCGACCCCGAATCCGAGACCGGCCGCCCTGCGGTGCCGCCGTCCGGTGCCCCCGCGTCCGGCGCCGCCGACGGGCCCCTCGCCGCGCTGCGCGGCGAAGCCGACGCCGTGCTGCGCGGGCTGGCCGGCGACACCGCCCGGCTGCGCGAGGACCAGTGGCGGGCGGTCGCGGCCCTGGTCGCCGACCGCCGCCGGGTGCTGGTCGTGCAGCGGACCGGGTGGGGAAAGTCCGCGGTGTACTTCGTCGCGACATCGCTGCTGCGCGCCCGCGGCGCGGGCCCCACGGTGATCGTGTCCCCGCTGCTCGCGCTGATGCGCAACCAGATCGACTCCGCCGCGCGCGCCGGGATCCGCGCCCGGACCATCAACTCGGCGAACGTCGACGAGTGGGACGCCGTGCAGGCCGAGGTCGCCGACGGCGCGGTCGACGTGCTGCTGGTCAGCCCCGAGCGGCTGAACAACCCCGACTTCCGGGACACCGTGCTGCCCAAGCTCGCCGCCGCCTGCGGGCTCCTCGTCGTCGACGAAGCACACTGCGTGTCGGACTGGGGACACGACTTCCGGCCCGACTACCGCAGGCTCCGCACCCTGCTGGGCGAACTCCCGCGCGACGTGCCGGTCCTCGCGACCACCGCGACCGCCAACGCCCGCGTCACCGCCGACGTCGCCGAGCAACTCGGCACCGGCACCGACGACGAGGACGCGCTCGTGCTCCGCGGCTCGCTCGACCGCGAAAGCCTCACCCTGGGCGTGCTGCGCCTCCCGGATGCGGCGAACCGCCTCGCCTGGCTCGACACGCATCTCCCGGAGATGCCGGGCTCCGGGATCATCTACACGCTGACGGTGGCCGCGGCCGAGGAAGTCACCGCGTTCCTCCGCTCGCGCGGCCACGTCGTCGCGTCGTACTCCGGCCGCACCGACGACGCCGAACGGCAGGCGGCCGAAGCCGACCTGCTGGCCAACCGCGTCAAAGCCCTCGTCGCGACCTCGGCCCTCGGCATGGGCTTCGACAAGGGCGACCTGGGTTTCGTCGTCCACCTCGGCTCCCCCCAGTCCCCCATCGCCTACTACCAGCAGATCGGCCGCGCGGGACGAGCCGTCGACCGCGCCGACGTCCTGCTCCTGCCCGGCCGCGAAGACGAAGCCATCTGGCGGTACTTCGCCTCGCTCGGGTTCCCGCCCGAAGACCAGGTCCGCCGGACCCTCGACGTCCTCGCGGACGCCGGACGGCCGTTGTCGACCGCCGCCCTCGAACCGCGCGTCGACCTCCGCCGCAACCGCCTCGAACTGATGCTCAAAGTGCTCGACGTCGACGGCGCCGCAAAGCGCGTCAAAGGCGGCTGGATCTCCACCGGCCTGCCGTGGCGCTACGACGCCGAACGCTACGCCCGCGTCGCCGAGGCCCGCGGCCGCGAACAACAGGCCATGCGCGACTACATCGCGACGGACGGCTGCCGTCTGGAATTCCTGCGCCGCCAGCTCGACGACGAACAAGCAGCACCGTGCGGCCGCTGCGACACCTGCGCGGGCGCCCGCTACGGCGACGACGTCGCCACCGCATCGCTCGACGCGGCCCGGGCGGCACTCGGCCGACCAGGAGTGGAAGTCGAGCCGCGCCGCATGTGGCCCACCGGCATGACGGACGCGGGCGTGCCGCTCAAGGGACGCATCAAGGCCGACGAACAAGCCGCAACGGGCCGCGCCCTCGGCCGACTCTCCGACATCGGCTGGGGCAACCGTCTGCGGCCGCTGCTCGCCGCGGATGCCGCCGACGCCCCGGTGCCGGACGACGTCTTCGGCGCCGTCGTCCAGGTACTGGCGGCGTGGGGATGGGAGCAACGCCCGATCGGTGTGGTGACCATCGCCTCGCGGACGCACGGCACCCTCATCGATTCCCTCGGCGCCCGGCTGGCCGAAGTGGGGCGACTACCGTGGCTGGGCCGCATCGAGTACGCGCCGCACGCGGAACGCGCCCCCGCCCGCAGCAACAGCGCCCAGCGTCTCCGCGCCCTCGCCGACGCGTTCGTCCTCCCGCCGGAGGCCGCCGCGGCGGTGCGCGAGGCGAGCGGCCCGATCCTGCTGGTCGACGACCGCATGGACAGCGGCTGGACGTTGACCGTCGCGGCCCGCCTGCTTCGCCAAGCCGGAGCCGGGGAGGTGCTGCCGTTGGTGTTGGCCGTCGAGGGCTGAATGTGGGGCAGGCCGCCCGGGATTCGGTCCGCCTCCCGCGGCGCGACGGCGGCTACGACGCGCCGGAATCCGGATCCGGCTTGTCGTCGGCATCCGTCAACGCGGCGATCTTGCGTTGCAGGACGGACCGTTCGCGGGCGTTCCCGCACAGCAGCACGGCGCGTTCGAGTTCGGCGCGGGCTTCGTCGGCCCGTCCGAGGCGGGTGAGCAGTTCGCCGCGAACGCCTGGCAAGAGGTGCGAGTTCGGCAGGGCGTCCCGCTCGACGAGGGCGTCGACAAGCGGCAGCGCGGCGGCCGGCCCTTGCGCCATCGAAACCGCCACGGCGCGGTTGAGGTCGACGACGGGCGAGGGCGCGAACGTGCCGAGGGCTTCGTAGAGCAGGACGATGCGGTCCCAGTCCGTGTCGTCGACGGAGGGGGCGAGGGCGTGGCATTCGGCGATGGCGGCCTGCACTCCGTAGGCGCCGAGTCCGCGGCCGACCTTCTCGGCCCGGGTCAGCGCCGCCCGGCCGCGGCGGATGGCGGCGCGGTCCCAGCGGCGCCGGTCCTGGTGTTCGAGCAGGACGGGCTCGCCGTCCGCTCCGGTGCGGGCCGGGAAACGCGCCGCGGTCAGCTCCAACAGCGCGAGCAGGCCATGCACTTCGGGCTCGTCCGGCATCAACCGGCTCAGCACCCGCGCCAAACGCTGGGCTTCACCGGCCAGGTCGAAGCGGATGAGGTCGCGGCCCGACGTGGGCGACGACCCCTCCGTGAAGATCAGGTACACGACGCTCAGCACCGAACCGAGCCGTTCCGCACGCTCGTCGGCGGCGGGCACCCGGAACGGCACACCGGCCGCGCCCAGCGCCTTCTTGGCACGGGTGATCCGCGCCTGCACGGTGGCCGTCGGGACGAGGAAGCCGCGGGCGATCTCGTCGCTGGTCAGACCGCCGACCACGCGCAGCGTGAGCGCCACCCGCGCTTCGCGCGGCAGCACGGGATGGCAGGACACGAACATCAGCGCGAGGACGTCGTCGTCGATCTGGTCCGGATCCCACAGCACGTCGTCGGCGGCGCCCGCCGGATCGCCGGGCGCCGCACCGGCGGCCGCGCCGCCCTCGCCCAAGTCGCGGGCCAGGACGGCGTACCGCTCGTCACGGGTGGCACGGCGCCGGAACGCGTCGATCGCCCGCCGACGGCCGACCGCGAGCAGCCAGCCGGCGGGGTTGCGGGGCACCCCCTCGCGCGGCCAGGTCACCAAGGCCTCGGCGAGCGCCTCCTGGGCGACGTCTTCAGCCAGGGGGAAGTCGCCGGTGTAGCGGGCGAGCGCGCCGACGATCCGGGCCGATTCGATCCGCCATACCGCGGCGACGGCCTCACGGTCGGCGCGCCCCTCCGCGACCGGCCCGCTCAGAGCTGGCCCGTGGCCTCGCGCCACTCCCGCTCCTTCTTGATCCATTCGTTGTCCTGCGGAAACTCGTCGATCGTGGTCACCCGACGGATCTCGGCCTTGAAGCCGGCCCCGATCGAGGGGGCCCGCTTCGCCCACTCCACGGCTTCTTCCTTGGAGGCGACGTTGAGGATATAGAACCCGCCGAACAGCTCCTTGGTCTCGCCGTAAGGGCCGTCCGTGACCACCGGCGGTTCGGACGCGTAATCGACCACGACACCGTCCGCGGCATTGTCGAGCCCCTCGGCGGCCAGCAGCACCCCGGCCCGGATCATCTCGTCGTTGAACCGGCCGATCCGCTCGAGCATGGTCTCGAAGTCGACCTCGCCCATCGCCGCGTAACCCTCGTCGGTCGCGCGCATGATCAGCATGAACTTCATGGGGCTCGTCTCCCTGGTTCGTCGGGCCCGTCTTCCCGGACCCTCTCACCCATAGGTCGAACGGGGCCGCGCGTGATCGACAGGTCCGCGGAACTTCTTCGAAATTTTTTTGGCGAGGGGGTGGAGGCCGGTCGCAGAGGGGCGAGCGGGAACGCGGTGGCGGTCTGGGGGTAGGCGAGGGCGAGTTGTGGGGGTTCTGGAGGCGGTCCCGGTGCGGAGGTGAGGTCCGGGGCACAGGCAGCGTGCGACGACTTGAGCGTGGGAGCGCACGCCCGGCGCGAGGGCGCGCGTACCAGGCGCGCGAGCGGGCTTGCCCGGCTGCGGGGGCAACGCGCAGCTCGACGGCGGCGCACAAAGGGGCGGGAACAGGCCGACGGCGAAGGTCCAGGCCGGCCGCAGGCCCTGCGGGCGGAGCGCGGGTCAGGCGTCCGCGAGCGCCGGCCTCGCGGGGGCGCCCGCCCGACGCCGGGACAGGCCCGGGGCGGCTCGCAGGCCGGGCGCAAGTCGGAGGCAGGGCCAGTTCGAGTGTCCGAGGACGGACTGGCCGCGGGCGATTACGGGGCGGGCGCTCGCCGCCCACCGACGGACTCCCCCGTGCGTGTGCGCCGGCAGCCGCCCCAAAGCGTTTGCGTGCCTACGGCCAGAGCCGGGGACGCACACCACGTAACCACGAAGTCACATTAAGTAAAAGGATCGCGCCCTGAGCCGGAGCCGCCGCGGGCGCGAGCCGTAGGCGGCTGACGCTGCGCGAGGAACGCGCAGCGCGCGCAGGCCTGCCACCGGATAGCCGACATGCCGTGACGGCGTGAACGACCAGTGCGACAGAGCTGCCGTGGGCGCGAGCCGTGGGCGACTGACGCTGTGCGAGCAACGAGCAACGCGCGGCGCCCCGAGGCCTGCCGCCGGATCTCCGGCACTCCGTGACGGCGTGAACAACCGGTGCGCAAGCCGGAGCGCGGGCGGACTTGCAAGCCGGGGCGAGGACGCGTTGCGGTCGGAGAGCTCTGGCAGGCGGAACGTCGAGCGCTGGGGCCGTAGCCGCCTGAGTCCTTCGGGCTCATCGCGGCCGGCAGGGGCTGTTCGCGGCTGCCGCGTCCGGGACGGCAGCGCGGGCCGACCCGCGGATCGACCCCGGGCGCGGGCGATGGCCGGCGAAGTCACGCGTGCGGTGAGTGAGCACGAGTCCGCCCCGAGAAGACGCCGACGCGCCGCCCGGCACGGCGCGTGGGGGCGGCTGGATGGCGTGGGTGTGTCCGGTTGGTGACAGGGAGATTTCGTGTGGAGCCGATCACGTTTCCCTGTTGCCGTGCGTCGGACCCACACGGAAGAATCGACTTAGCGCCCTGGTGATCTTTGCGGGTCGTGCCGCGCGAGTTCGCGGTGCGCCCGCCTCTGTTTTTGCCTGCGCGTCAAATACCGGCTGACGGCGGTCTGCTCCCCACGGCCCGCCCCCGGACCGAAGGAGCGCCGTGACCAACGCCGCCATCGCCTCAGCCGTCGCAGCCACCCCGATCCGGCCCACCCGCCGCACGTCCGCCATGAGACCGGTCGCCGATTCGGTCCGGACGATCGATCCGGAGTCGTGGCGTTCGTCCGACGTTCCGCTGCTGCGGGACCCCCGGGCCTTGGTCACCCGCCTCCACGAACTGCACGGCCCCACCCCCGGCACCGCGGTCGTCGCGGTGCTCGACGCCACCGGGCGGCCGGTCGCCAGCGCGTCGTTCGCGATGGACGGCGGCACGGGACCGGTCGACGGGTGGCAGTGCCGCAATACGATTCTGGCCACCTTGCGCCTGATCGTCCCGGACGACCTGCGGCGGCCCGCCCCGGTGCGGACCACCGTGCTGCTGCTCTGCCGCGACGGCCGCCGCGCCTGGGAAGCGGACGACGGCCGGTGGATGTGGGGCTTGCGCGACGCTTGCGCGCTCCACGGGCTGCGCGGCGGCGCCGTCGTGGTGCTCGCCGAGGACGGCTGGGAGGTCGTCGGCGACGGCCGCTCCGGCCGCACCCCGGCCTCCGTGCCGCGGGTCGCGCTCCTCCCCACGCGGCGCAGCGGCGGCAAGGGCAAAGCGAAGACGGAGACGAAGCCGAAGCGGCGGGCCGCGACCGCACAGCGACCGCGACCGCGCGTTGCGCCGGAACCGGCGGAGCGGACGGTGGCACGGGTGGGGCCGAAGATCGAGCCCCGGACCGAACCGCAGGTCGAGCCGGGGACGCGGACGAAGTCGGCGGGCCACGAGGTCCCGGTGGAGTTGCCGGTGGCGGCTCCCGGACGAGGCGTCGGAGTTCCGGAGCGTACGGAAGTTCCGGCGGCGGCAGCGGCTTTCGGAGGGTACGCGGAGGGGCCGCCGGGTCCGGGCGAGCGCGACTACGCGGCACCGGTGCGGTATTTGACGGACGCGGGAGCGACAGGGGCGGGGTTGCGCTGCTCCTGAGCCTGCGAGCCGACCGCACGCGGGCCCGACGAGCCAAGAGACGACGAGCCACGAGACAGAGCGCCGTGCGCGACCTCGGCCCCGGCTACCCGGCAGCGCCGGGAAATCCGCATCGCGAACGGTGTTGTGACCCGAATCTCGTTGCCGCCTGCGGTATCTGACTATGCGTCAGTTATGCACGGCGAAACCGATGGCCGGCACCACAAACACCGCCCGCGACGCACAGCGTTCGACGGCTGTCGGCCCGGCCACCGCAGAAACCTTCCGGCTGACCCGCGGCAGGCCGACTCGAAAGGTGACTCACGCAGCGCCGGGCCGATGCCGATCGACCGTCCCGGATCGCGGCAGTGCCATGGAGCCCAGGCCGAAGAACCGCCGTGCGGATCACCGACGGGCGCCCCGGCACGGACCTGGAAGGCAGCCGACGAGATCGCGGCGCGAAGGCAAACCTGCGCCCACCCGGCCCACCGCCGACCGCCCCGCAGAGACCCCCCGCCGGCCCACGGCGTTCACGCGCCTGGGGCCACCGAAACCGCCCCGGCACCCCGGCCGCCGTTGCCGCCGATCGCCCCCACACGCCGTCCGCCCTGCCGCCCGTCCCGGACCCCGCCCAACCCCGCGCCACCGCAAGGTCGTTGACGGCCCCCTGAGGCGCTCAGGGCCGTCCGGAGTGTCCCTGGGACGCGAGCCAGTCCGCGAGGTCGCTGGTGACGCTCAGGGCGTGTTCCTGGACCATCTCCGGGGCGTGCAGGCGGCCCCGGAGATGCTGTTCGTGGAACGGCTTGATGCCGAGGACGAGTTTGCGGACGCCGAACAGGTTGCAATAGGCGTCGGAATCGCCGGACTCGTACGCCGCGTCCCACTCCTTGCGGTCGACGGGGTTCAAGACCGCGAAGGCATACCGGTTGAGGTAGTTCGCCAGCATGTCCACGACGGTGTTGCACGCGCGGTACTGCTGGAGCGACAACCGGTCTTCCTGGTCGCTGAGGAAACGGTCTAGCAGCTGGGCTATGGAGGGGGATTCGGACATAGAAGGGAACCGTAGCCCACTGGCTTCGGCCGAGAACGAGCCCGGTTGCCGGGCTACCGAAGGCGATTCCGACATGGGACCGAACCGTAGCCGACTTCCGGCGACCGTGTGTGCGTCGCGTGAGGGAACCGCCCCGACGGGTGGTCGTGCGCGAGGGCAGCACGGCATGACCCGGCCGGCCCCGACATCGCGAAGCCGCGGAAACCGCACGCTGTGCCGGCGGCGCACGCCGCACGGAGCGGTCGAAGACAGGACGGAACGCCCGTTGCACCCTGCCGGGGAAGCCACCGCCGGCAAGGCGCGCGAACGCCACCGGCGGCATGACGGCGGAAAGAAACGCCGCGCACGCCACCGCACGCCCTCGCGGACCCGCCTCGGCCCGTCGTCGGGCCGGGGCGGGGTCCGGGTCAGAGTCCGGTGAGCGCCCGGACCTGGTCGAGGTCGCCGCACACGATGACCGCGGCGGTGCCGGAGCCGATCGCCGTGACGAGCGCGTCCGTGGAGCGCGCCGGATCCGCGAAGCCGTTCACCACCAGGACGACGGTGTCGCGGCGCAGCGGGCGGTCGCCGAGGGCGCGGGCGTAGAAGACGTCGTTGCCTTCGGTGTACTGGCGCCAGTACGGCTCACTGCCGAACGACTCCTCGTGCTGCTGCCACGGGTGTGCTTCGCCCGTGGTGAGCACCAGGATCGTGTCGGGTGCGGTGCCCTCGTCGAGCAGCCGGTCGACGGTCTCGTCGGCGACGTCGAGCGCGGTTTCCGGGGTGGCGGAGACCAGGCGGATGTCGGGTCCGGAGGACCGCTCCGGCTTGCGCGCGGCGGGGACCGCGGCGGGCTTGGCGGGCGCCGGTTCGGCGTCCGCGGCCGGCTGGGCCGGCCGGGGCGGGCCCGGCTTCGGGGCCGCCGGGCGCGGCGGTCCGGGCTTCGGGACCGATGCGTGGGCGGGGTTACGGGGTGCGGACGGCTTGGGTGCCGCGGACTTTGCTGTCGTCACCGGATTCGCAGTCGTGAGTTGGGGAACGCTGGGTTCGTCTGGTGTGGGCCCGGAGTGCCCGGAGGCGGAGATACGCGGGGACGCCCCGGACAGGTCGGCGTCCGGCTCCCCGGGAAACACACGCGGCATGGTCGCAGTCTTATCAAAGGCGGCCGGGGCGTGCACAGGCCGGGTCGGCATGAACGGTCGGCGGGTCGTCCGCTAGCGGCCCGGGACGGAGCCCCGGGCGGTGGCCCGGAGGGCGGCGGGCGGCGTTCCGGAGGTCTCCGGAATCGGCCGGCCCGGGTCGCCCCGCTCGGCGGGGAACTCGCCGTCGCGCCAACGGAATCCACGCCGGCCGGGCACCGGCGGCGGGGTCCGGGGACGCGCCGTGGCGGCCGGAACGGCAGGGCGCTACCGCGTCATTCGTCCACCACCACTCCGTATTCGGTCACCAGCGCGGCGAGGCCTTCCGCGTAGCCTTGGCCGACCGCCCGCAGCCGCCACTGGTCACCGCGACGGTACACCTCGGTGAGGATCATCACGGTCTCCTCCCCGCCGGTGAGCCGGAAATCGGCCAGTCGGCGCCGTGTGACAGGGTCGACGATACCGACGGCGACGGGCACTTGGGCGAAGGCGGTGCCGGATCCGGCGTCGAGGGCGAGCGCGACGACGACCCGGACGCGGCCTTCCGGCAGCCGGGTGACGTCGATGTCGACGGAATCCGAACCGGGTTTGCCGTCCTGCAGTTTGCCTGCCAGGCGAACCGCGCCGCTGGGGTGCACGGGCTGGTTGTAGAACACCAGGTCTTCGTCGGCGCCCACGCGCCGGTCGTCGTCGAGCACGAGCACGATGACGTCGGCGTCGACTTCGGTCGGCCCCCACCAGGCGGCCTCGACGCGCAGGGCGCCGGTGAAGGTGCCGAGCCGGTCCATGGTGACGGCCTGGCCGCGTTGCAGCGACCGCGGCTCGTCCGCGGGAGCGGAAGCGGGGGCGGCGGCCGGGGTGGCGGCGGCACCGGAAACGGCAGCCGAGGCCGCGGCGCCCACGACGACTGCGGGCCCACCGCCGAGGGACCGGTCGCGTCCCGGCCGTGCGGGCCGATCCGCGGGCCGCGGCGGAACCTGCGGGGCCGGCAACGCCTCCGTGGGCGGCGGTGTCTGCGGAACGGGCGGCGCCATCACGGCAGTGCCTTCGGTCGGCGCCACGACGGTGGTGCCCTCGGTCGGCGGCACCGGCAGGGTCCCCGACGGGACCGGCAGCGCGGTCGTGGCCGCCGGGACGCCGAACTCCGTGGCGGAGGTGCGGGGCGGGTCCTTCGGCACCGGGGGAACGGTTCCGGTGCCCGGTCCGGACCGGTCGGCGACCCGCGGTACTTCGGTGCCCGTGGTCGGCGGCGGTTCGGTGGGCCTGGCCGGAATCGGCGGCCCGGTCGGCGGCGGCACCGTCGGCCGTTCCGGGAGCGGCTCGGGATGCCGGTCGACCACGCGCTCCGGGGCGGCCTTCCCGCCGGGGACGCCACCCGGGGGCGTCGCCGGCCCCGCGGGCTTGTCGGCGCCGCCGGGGCCGACCGAGCTGAGCGCGGCGGTCACCGCCGGGGGCGGCGGGGGCGGGATCGGCGGGAGGGCCTCGGTGCCGGGCGCGGTCTCCGCGACGGTCTCGTCGCCGGTCGAGTCCAGCGGTCCGGAGTCGTCCGACAGGGGCGAGCCGGGGCCGCCGGCCGGGAGGCCCGCGGGTCCGCCGAGGGCCCCGGACGGCGGGGTGCTGCCGGGCCGGGGCATGAGGAAGCCGCTGGTCGTGCGCCGCGCGGGGGCTCCCCCGGCGACGGCCGCCCCGGCGCCCGCCAGGACGCCGGCCGCGGCGACCCGCGACGCGGCGTCCGCGGCCGATCCGCGTTCGCGTTCCAGGTCGGCGAGGAGGGCGAGGAACACCGGCTCGATGAGCACCCGGATGCCGCGCTGCCGGGCCCAGAAGGTGCGGTCGGCGGACTCGTCGGGGTCGGCCACGACCAGCACGTCCACGCGGTCGTGGATGCCGGACGCGATCTCCAGCCGGGCCCGCGCCATCCGCTGGTCGAGTTCCGAGCGGGACACCGCCAGGTAGCCGTGGAAGAGCACGTGCTGGCCGGGCAGCAGCGCGCGGCCGCGTGCCAGGATCGGCGCCGCGTGGTGCTCGGTCGCGGTGTCGCGGGCCATGCCGATGATGTCGTCGAGGGCGATGCGCGGGATGCCGAGCTGGGCGGCGACGCGGGTGAGGTCGGCGCGTTCCTCGCGGTCGATGACCGGGCCCGCGGCGACCATCGACGCGGCGAGGGTCGTGACGTAGAGCCGGTCGAGGTCCTTGCGCTGTGCCTCGGAAATGCCGAGCGAGACCGCGAGTTCGGCGAGGTCGGCGGCTTCCTCGGGGGTGATCACGCGGTCTTCGAGCGCCGCGTCCAAGACCGCCAGGTAGCTGTCCGGGCCCTCGCCCACGCCGGTCGGCGGGCCGAACGCGCGGGCTTTCTCCAAGTACGACACCGCGACCCGGCGGCGGGCCTGCTCGGCCTCCTCGCGGGCGCGGCGGGCGTCGTGCGCGTCGTCGCGGGTGAACGCGCGGGCCTGGTCGGCCTTGCGGCGCGGCCAGTTGAGCGAGGCGGCGACGGTGCGGGCCTGCTGCCAGTGCCGCGCCTCCCCGGCGCCCTGTTCGAGGTAGTAGGCGAGGAGCCGTGCGGTGCCCATGGCCTTGGCGCCCGCGCCGTAGCCGGAGTCGACCGGGACGCTGGCCGTCTCGCAGCACGCGACGAGAGTGAAGCGCGGCGCTTCGGGCACGTACTCGGGTGCCTCGCGCATCGTGCACAGCATGGTGAGCGGCGGTACGGACGGGTGGCGGCGGCGCTGGAATTCGCGTTCCAGAAAGCCCAGCTCGAAGCGCGCGTTGTGGGCGACGACGACACGTTGGCGCAGCATGCCGGCGAGCCACGGGGCGACGTCGGAGAAGGCGGGGGCCTCGACGATGTCGTCGTCGAACAGCCCGTGCGTCTGGAAGTCGCCAACCGGGCCGTCGGGGTTGAGCAGGGTGGTGAAGAAGTCCGTGACCTGACCGTCCGGGTCGCAGAGCGCGACCGCTATCTCGACGATGCGGTGGCGGTGCGGCGAAAGGCCCGTGGTCTCGACGCCCACGACGGCGTAGCCCGGGCATTGCAGGCGGTCCCCCAGGCGCACGGTCAGCCCCCAATGCTGGTCGGCCGGGTCCGGGGCGGTGCGGCGCGCCTCGGGACGGCGTGGGACGGGTTTCCCATCGACCCCTCAGCCCGGGGAATTACCCGTCGGTGGTGGTGCGCACGCCGGGGCGGCGGCGCGCGGGTGAAACCGAACTGTACGACGGATCACCCTCACCCCGCCGGGCCTCGGCGCGCCGATCGGCTTTCCGCGGGCCGAAATCCCCGTGGCGGCCTGGGCGCCGGGCGCACCGAAACGGCATTCTCACCCGGACGCCGGTCTTCCGTGTCACCCGATCGAGGAAGCCGCCCGGGGCGGTCTGCCCGCGGAAGCGCACCGGGGGCGGACGCGACGGAGTCCGGTCCGGCGCGGCGTGCGCCGTGCCGGACCGGACTCCGGGATGCGGGGGATACCTGGCGGTGCGGTGCGGAACCCGCGTCAGGACGAGCTGGCGGACGGCTGCGGGGTGCCGACCTTGATGCCGTCGCGCACGGTGTCGAGCACGCCCTTGCTCGGCGCCTTCGGGTCGTGGTCGACGCCGACGAAGATGACCGGGTACGCGTCGTCGCCGTCGTACTCGAACTTGTTGTCGATGATGATGAACTCGAGCGTCGCGGTACGCGCCGGCGAGCCCTTGTTCTCCTCGACTTCGTAGACCAGGACCTGGGCGTTCTTGCCGTCGATCTTGGTCTTGTCCTCGCGGACGGTCTTGGTGACCTTGAAGTCGTCGCCGTTCTTGATCTGGCCCTGCATCCGGCTGACCGCGCCGTCGAAGCTCTTGCCCGGGACGTACGCGACCTCGGCCTCGCCCAGGTAGCAGTCGCTGGAGCTGTCGCTGTCGCTGTCGCTGGAGTCCGGCGACGGACCGTCGGACGGGTCGGACGACGCGCTGCCGCTCTCGTCCGAGCAGGCGACCTTGTCCTTGGTCTGGTGCGCGGGACGGTCCTTGTCGGTGTCCTTGTCCCAGCCCTTGATGAACGGGATGGTGACGCCGGTGGTGGTGTCCGTCAGCGTGCCGTCCGTCGCGACACTGGACTTGTCGTCCTTGCCGCCGAGCGTGAACACCAGGACGGCGACCAAGCCGCCGACCACGAGCAGCGCGACAAGGCCGATGATCAGGTTGCGGTTCTTGCGGCTCCCGCCGGCGGCGGGCGGGTACGAGCCGTACTGCGGCGGGTACGGCGCCTGCCCGGGCCCGGCCAGGCCGCCCGGCCCGTTCGCCGGCCCGAACCCGGGCTGGCCCATGGGGCCGGCGGGCCCGACAGGCCCGGAGGACGGGCCTCCGGGGGCGGGCGGAACGCCCGGCGCGTCGGCCCGCGGGCGGGAGGATTCGGTCCACTGGGTCCCGTCCCACCAGCGTTCCATTCCGGGCGCGGAGGGATCGTCGTACCAGCCGGGAGGTATCGAGGCAGTCACCGGGGCAACCTACCGCCCGCCTCGTACACGGTGGGAGCGGTCCCCTCCACCCTACGCCGAACCGTGCCCGATATAGGGGTGGTTGCGGGGGAATGACGGTGCGGATCGAGACACGGTCGTCACCCGCGGCGCGCCGGCGGGGGGCGCGCAGCGGATACCGGGCTACTGACGAGACGTCAGAAACGGTCGGGCGGAAGGGGCACGACGTCAGAAGTCGAGCGCGGTCTGCCCGGCGTCTTCGAGCGGCGTGCGGAACTTCTTGAGGTGCCGCCACTGCGGCAGGTCGTCGAGGAAGGCCCACGACATGCGGTGGAACGGTGTCGGGCCGAACTCTTCGAGGGCCCTGCGGTGCGTCGGCGAGGGGTAGCCGGCGTTGTCGCAGAACGCGAATGCGGGGTGGCCGGTGCCGAGTTCGGCCATGAGGCCGTCGCGGTAGACCTTGGCCAGGACGGATGCGGCGGCGACGCCGATGCAGGCCTGGTCGCCCTTGACGACGGTGCGGACGGTCCACGGTTCGCCGAGGAAGTCGTGGCTGCCGTCGAGGACGACCGCGTCGGGCCGCACCGGGAGTGCTTCGAGGGCGCGGACGGCGGCGAGGCGCAGTGCGGCGGTCATGCCGAGTTCGTCGATTTCCTCGGGGGACGCGGCGCCGAACGCGTAGGCGGTGGCCCAGGCCTCCAGTTCGGGGACGAGGGCTTCGCGGCGCGGTGCGGTGAGGAGCTTGGAGTCGGTGAGGCCGGCGGGCGGCGGGGTCGCGGCGGACACCGCGGCACCGACGACGACGGGGCCGGCCCATGCGCCGCGGCCTACTTCGTCGACCCCGGCGACGACGCGCGCGCCCGCGGCGATCAGTTCGCGCTCGACGACGTCAGTGGGACCGGACGGGCGCTTGGCGGGCTTCTTCGCGGTCTTCTTGGCGGCTGTCTTCGCCGCCGTCTTCCGGGTGCCGGCGGCGGTGGTCCGCTTGGCGGGGGCCTTCTTGGCCGGGGCTTTGGCGGCTGCCTGCGCGGCGGGGGCGTCCGGGATGTCCGCGACCGGGGTCGCGGCGTCGCCGGTGCGCGGTTTCGCGACCTTGGGGGCGGCAGTCGGAGCGGGGGCGGGCTGCCGCGGCTGCGGGGGGACGGTCACGGCTTCAGGCTATCGCGGGGCGCGGGGTGGTCCGTCCCGGCCGCTCAGCGGTGGCCCACCGCGGTCTCGCGTTCCTGGGCGGCGGCGAAGCTGACCGGCATGCGGACTTCGTAGTAGGAGGAGACGCCGGCGTCGCGGATGGCGGTGCGGAGGGTGCGGGCGCCGTCGGGGCCGGCGAGGGCTTTCGCGGCGAGGGCGGCGAGGTCGAGGGAGCTGCCGTCGTGGGCGGTGACGTCGTCCTGGCCGGACCAGGTGGTCTTCCAGCGGGCGCGGCCCGCGTCGACCCAGGCGCAGGCGAGGAGCGCGCCGAGCGCGGCGGCGGTGGGGCTGTCCGGGCCGGTGTCCGCGCTGGAGGCGGTGGCACCGGGGGGCCGGTGCTCCTGGGCGATGCGCTCGCCCTTGCCTTCGACGAGGAGGCCGAGGACGCCGCCGAGGGTGACGGGCATTTCGGCGCCCGCGTGGCGGGCGGCGGGCGCCAGGCGGGAGGCGCGGTAGGCGGCGCGGTAGCCGCTGACCTGGCGCAGGAACGCCTCGCGGTCGAGGGCCGTGAGGCGGTCGAGCGCGGCGAACGCGCCCGCGGGGGCGATGCCGTCGTCGTCGCAGGCGAGCAGGTAGGCGTACAGGTGGGCGGCGACGCGGCGGGGCTCGTCGAAGCCGAGGGTGATGCCGTCGGTGCCGCCGCGGAGTGCGACCTTGGCGTCCAGGGGGCGGGCGCGCAGCCGGTCGGCGCGGACGGCGAGCGGGTGCGGCGGGTCGCCGGCCGGGAGTTCGGCGAGGTCGCGGGCGCGGACCGGGTCGGCGAGCAGGGCGCGGAAGTCGCCGAGCGGGTCGGCGGGCAGGCAGCCGGACGCCATTCCGGCGTGCACGTAGCCGCGGCGGTACCACTGCCAGGCGGTGCGCAGGCGGCGGAGCGCGTCGAGGCCGTCGGCGACGGCGCCGGTGCCGTAGACGCCCGCGGCGTAGCGGTCCTGGGTGCGCTGCTGGAGGTCGAGGACGGGCGCGCAGAGGCGGGTGTAGCGGGCGGCGAACTGCCGGGCGGCGTCGCCGAGGACGCCGCGCTGCCGGGCGGCGTCGGCAAGTCCGGTGACCATGTCGAGGCCGTGCAGCGCGAGTTGGTCGGGCAGCGGCGGGCGGCGCCGGCGGCGCGCGGCGAGGGCGGTGGCGACGACGGCGCGCAGTCGGGGTTCGGTGAGCGACGCGGGGACGCACGCGCCGAGCACGAGGTGGTGGTGCAGGGTGATGCCGGGGCGGCGGACGGCACGTAGTTCGGCGACGGTGCCGCCGGTCAGCACGATCCCGTCGGGTTCGGGGACGTCGAGTTCGCGGGCGGTGGCGCGCACGAGCGCCCACAGCCGGGGCTGGTCGCGGGCGGTGACGGAGATGCCGGACGGAAGGCGGCGCGGTCCGGCTATCTCCAGGACGAGCGCGGTGAGCGCGATGACGATCTCGGCGACCAGGACGGCTTGTCCGCTGGTGAACAGGCCGAAGCCGCGCACGGTGAGGCCGACGAGGAGCGCGGCGACGACGAACGGCAGCGCGATGGCGACGTAGAGGGCGGCGAGGACGCCGACGGCGGCGAACGCGCGCAGGCCGGCGGCGCTGCTGGTCGTGGGCTTGCCCGCGGCGGCCCCGGTGGTCGCGGGCTCGGTCGCGACGGGCTCGGCCGTCGCGGCCTCGGCCGTCATGCGGACGCTCCGCCGCTGTGGTCCGCCCCCGCGGCACTGTTGCGGCTTCCCTTGATCACGGCCCCTCCGCCCCCGCGACATCCGGCGCTGCCCGCGGCAGCCGGGCAGCCCTGCCAGGCCGCCGGGGACCACCCTATTGGCTCGGCGGGCCGGGGGTGCCGAGGCGGGGGAACGTCTCTTCAGACCGCGGCGGCGATCACCGGGTGCAGGGGTTCGAGGAGGCGGTGCGGCTTGCGCAGGGCGAGGCTGACCGGGTCGGTGCGCTTGTAGGCGTGGATGCCGGGGCCGGGGCGCATTTCGAGTTCGCCGGGCGGGGCGACCCGTCCGCATGCGGGGCACAGGCCGGTGCGGTCGACGACGGTGTCGCAGGGCACGTGCGCGAATTCGCGGACTGCGCCGGCCGCGGAGGGCACGTACTGGATGGCCCACTGGGCGAGGGCGTAGATGGCCGGCCACAGCGAGACGCCCATGTCGGTGAGGACGTATTCGTCGCGCGGCGGGGATTCCTGGTAGCGGCGGCGTTCCAGGACGCCGGCGTCGACGAGGGTGGCGAGCCGGGCGGTGAGGACGGCCCGCGGGATGTCCAGGTGGGCTTGGAAGTCGCTGAACCTGCGGACCCCGTAGAAGACGTCGCGCACGACGAGCAGGGTCCACCGCTCGCCGACGAGTTCGAGCGCGCGGGCGACCGCGCATTCCTGCCCCAGGTAGTCCTTGCCGAGTGCCATGCGCACCAGCGTACCGCGTGGGTTCACTGAATGAACCGAAGCTGCTAGGGTCACCCCCACTAAAGGTTCATTGAATGAACTTACGGGTGGCTCGTCACATCCGCACACCCGCCGAACGTCGTTCCTGCAGCCACCGCCGCCGACGCCTCCCGAAGGGGAACCCCCGATGCCGACCACGGCCGCACCCGCCGCCCGCACCGCGTCCGCCGCCCGCCCCACCACCGCCGCCGCCGCGTCCGCGCGCCGCCGCCCGCCCGGCGCGACCCTCGCCGTGGTCGTCGCGGGCACCCTCCTGGTCCTCATGACCTACACCGCGCCGCTCGCGGTCCTCCCCGACACCGTGCGCTATCTCGATACCGGGCCCACCGGGCCGGCCTGGATCCTCAGCAGCATCAGCCTCGGCCTGTCCGCGACCCAGCTCGCCGCCGGCAGCCTCGCCGACATCCTCGGCCGCCGCCGCGTCTTCGTCGCCGGAGCCGCCGGACTCGCCGTCGCATCCGCCGTCACCGCACTCGCCGGAAACCTCGCCCTGTTCGTCACCGGACGCGTCCTGCAAGGCGTCGCGGGCGCCGCCGTCCTCGCCGCCGGACTCGGCCTGGTCGGCCAGGTCTTCCCGGCCGGCGCCGCCCGCGTCCGGGCCACCGCCGCGGTCGGCGCGGCCATCGGCGGCGGCATCGCCGCCGGCCCGCTCGCCGCCGCCGGACTCACCCGCACCGCCGGACACTCCGCCCCCTACTGGGCGGGCACCGCCGCGGCCGTCCTCCTCGCCGGAGCCGCCGCCCTCGCCACCACCGATTCCCGTTCCCCCGTGCGCCGCCGCCTCGACCCCCTCGGCGCCCTCACCCTCGGCGGCGGCATCGGCACCCTGACCGCCGCCCTCGTCCAAGGCCGCCAGGGCTGGACCCAGACCGTCGTCTTCGTCCTCCTCGGCACCGCCGCCTTCCTCCTCGCCGCCTACGCCGCCACCGCACTGCGCGGCCGCGAACCGATGCTCGACCTGCGGCTCCTGCGCCGCCCGCGGTTCGCCCTGTCCATATTCGGGTCCGTCGTCACCGGCATCGCCGTCATCTCGCTCGCGTCCTACCTGCCCACCCTGTTCCAAGGCGTCCTCGGGCTGAGCCCGCTGCAGTCCGCCGCGCTCCTCGCCACCTGGTCCGGCACCTCCGTCGCCGCCGCCGTCCTCATCGGCCGCTTCTCCGCCGGAGTCCGCGCCCAGCGGCAGGTCGCCCTCGGACTCGCCGTCATCGCCGTCGGATTCCTCGCCCTCTACGGCATGGGCCCGCACACCTCCTGGACCCGCGTCGTGCCCGGCCTGTTCGTCGCCGGCATCGGCCTCGGCTTCCTCAACGCGTCCGGCACCCGCCTCGCCGTGGAGAGCGTCCCCGCCGACCGGGCCGCGATGGGCGCCGGCGCCGCCAACGCCGCCCGCTACACCGGCGCCTCCCTCGGCGGCGCCCTCGTCGTCGCCGTCGTCCAGTCCGCCGGCGGCCGCACCCCCGTCGACGCGCTCGCCGCGGGCGGCGACCGGGCGATCCTCGTCGCCGCCGCCCTCACCCTCCTCGGCGCCGCCATCACCTTCACCGTCCGAGGCGAACCCGCGCACACCCCCGCCGCCGCGGTCCGCGACCCGCACCGGCCCTGATCCGGACCGGCCGCACGCCCGCGCGGCCGGTCCCGCGCCCGCCCCGACCCGGTGACACACCGGGCCGGGGCGGGCGTCCGCACGCCGCCGAACACCCGCACGCGAGGGACCTCCGTCGGACCCCGGCGTCCCCGCACCGCGATACTGGGAGGTGAACAGCCGCCCAACGCAGCCCGTCGCTCCCGGCGACCGTGCCCGACGCCGCCGTCTGGAAGACTTCACCCACGTGACGACCGAAGCCGCGACGCCCCCCGCAGACCTGCCCGGCCGTGCGCCTCTGCCGAGGTCCACAAGCCGCTGGCGGACCCTCGCAATGGGCATAGCCGACCGGCCGTACTGGATCACCGCCGCACTCATCGGCCTGATCATCCTGCTGGACCTGTCCGGACCCGACTGGCCCGCCGCGATATTCCGCACCCGCCTCGTCCGCGAACACGGCGCCGTCCTGTGGAACAACCAGTGGTACGGCGGCCACCTGCTCCCCGGCTACAGCGTCCTCACCCCGGTCCTGTCGAGCGGCATCGGCACCCACACCCTCACCGCGCTGTCCTGCATCGCCTCCGCCTGGGCCTGGTCCCGGCTCGACATCGGCCGCAACGACTTCGCCCGCCGCGTCGGCGCCGTCTGGTTCGCCGTCATGGCCAGCATCGACTACCTGATCGGCCGCACCCCGTTCGCGCTCGGCGTCGCCGCCGGACTCCTCGCCCTCCTCGCCGCCCGCCGCGGCCGCAAAGTCCTCACCGGACTCGCCTCCCTCGTCTGCGGCCTCGCCAGCCCCCTCTCCGCCGCGTTCCTCCTCATGGCCGCCCTCGCCTGGGTGCCGCGCGAGAACGTGTGGAAGACCCGCTTCTGCTTCGCCCCCGCCGCCGCCGGACTCCTCGCCTCCCTCGCCTTCCCCAACGAAGGCATGTTCCCGTTCCCCTGGTGGCGGTTCTGGCCCATCATCGGCTTCGCCGCCGTCGGCCTGTGGCTGCTCCCCAAGGAACACAAGAGCGCCCGCCGCTTCCTGTGGCTGTACGCGGCCTCCGCCGTCGTCTTCTTCTTCGTCCCGACCGCCCTCGGCGGCAACCTCGCCCGCCTCGGCGAGATGATCGCCGGCCCCGTCATGGCCGTCGTCCTGCTCTCCCTGGGACGCCGCCGCCTCGTCCTCCTCCTCGCCGTGCCGCTCCTGGTCTGGGGCTTCCAGTCCGCGGCCATCGCCATCACCCACGACCGGCAGGACAGCAGGGGCGAAAAAGCCGAGTACTACACGGAACTCAACGCCTACCTCAAGCAGGCCAACCAGCCGCTCGGCCGCGTCGAAATCCCGTTCACCCGCGGCCACTGGGAAACCGTCTACGTCGCCGACAAGACACCCCTCGCCCGCGGCTGGGAACGCCAGCTCGACCGCTACTACAACGAAGTCCTCTACAAGCCGATCCTCACCGCCCCCGAATACCGGGCGTGGATCGACGACCTCGGCGTCCGCTTCGTCGCCCTCCCCGACGTGCCCATCGACAAGTCCGCCAAGCCCGAGGTCGACCTCATCAAGTCCGGCGTGCCCTGGCTCAAGCCCGTCTGGTCGAACAAGCACTGGACGGTCTGGGAAGTCCAGGACCCCAGACCGCTCCTCGAAGGCCCCGGCCGGCTCGTCAGCATGACGCCGTCCGAATTCACCTTCATCGCGGACTCCGCCGGCACCTTCCGCATCAAGGTCCACAACACGTTCTGGTTCGACGCCGACCGGCCCGGCGTGACGATCGCCCCGGACAAGGACAAGGAATGGACCGAGATCACCGTCAAGACGCCGGGACCGGTCACCATCAAGGCCGACCAGACCAAACTGCTGAAATGACCCGGGCGTAGCCCGAGCCCGTCAAGCCCGTCGGACCCGTCAGCCCCGGACCCGTCAGCCCCGGGCCTGCGGGTCCAAGCCGCCCTCCCACTTCGGCGCGGGCGGCTCCCACGCCCGGAACGCCGCCAGCAGACCCGCCGCATCGTCCGCCACCAGCAGCGTGTCCCGCATCCGCGGCTTGATGAACCCCGACGCCACCATCGCGTCCAGCGCACCCAGCAGCGGCTGCCAGAAGCCCTCCGCGTCCAGCACGCCGACCGGCTTCGCGTGGATCGCCAAGTGCTGCCACGTCCACACCTCGAACAGCTCCTCCAACGTGCCCGCACCACCCGGCAACGCCACGAAACCGTCCGCCAGCTCCGCCATCCGCGCCTTGCGCTCGTGCATGTCGGCGGTGACCTCCAGCCGGGTCAGCCCCAGATGCGCGACCTCCCGGTCCACCAGCGCCTTCGGCATCACCCCCACCACCTCGCCGCCCGCGGCCAACGCCCCGTCCGCGACCGCACCCATCAGACCGACATGCCCGCCCCCGTACACAATCCCGACACCCGCACGCGCCAACGACGCGCCCAGCTCCGTGGCCGCAGCCCGGAAACCCGCACCCTCACCCGACGCCGAACCCGCGAACACCGCTATCCGCACCGCGCACACCCTCCGAACCGACGACAACACACACCACGACACAGCACACCGACGACACAGCACACCAGCGACAAAGGCACCGCAACGGCCGTTTCCGGACGGCACACACCGACGACGACACCCACCGCGGCCCCTGCATTCTCCCAACCCCCGGACAAACACCGCGGCCCGGGGCGCAGCACCCGAACCACCACCACCCGACCCGCCCCGGACCGTCACCCCGAGTCAAGAAGACACCACAAGACCGGACGATCACTCCCCCGACATTGACGGGGCGACCCCACCGCACGGCAGAATGCCCGCGTGCCCCCCACCGAACGCCCAGCCTCGGACATCCCGTTCGAGCGGCTGTTCCCGCAGCTCGACGACTCCGGCCGCGAACGACTGATCGCCGCCGCGAGAGCCCTCGACCTGCGCCGGTCACTCGACGACCCGGCACGGTGGTTCTGGAACGAGCCCGACCCCGCCGACCCCCAGCCCGAGCCCGACGCCCAGCCCCACGTCCTCGGCACCGCGCTGCTCCTCTACGAATCCGACGGCGACTGGCTCGAACTCGGCCTCGACGTGTGGCACCAGAACGGCCACCTCGTCAGCGTCACCGCGACCGTCGAAGTCGCCTGCTGGTGCGAAGCCGACCACAACATGCACGCCGTCCAGCGCGCCGAATGGACCGCCGACAGCGGCCAAGCCCTCGTCGAAGCGTTCAACGCCGCCGCCCTGTCCGTCATCCGCCGCATCGACGGCCCCCGCGACCCGCGCGACCTCCGCACCCGCGCCGGCCTACCCAACCCGCCCGAACCCGTCCCCGACGACGAAACCGCCGCGGCCGTCGACGGCTACCACCCCGGCTGACCCCGCACGCCCGCCCGCATGCGACACACGGGCCCCACGTGCCAAATGTGCACACAGGCGTCCCGTCTGGAAAACTCGGCGCCCGTGAGGGAGCGCAGCGGGCGAACCAGCGGTGCGGCGCGGAAGCGCAGCAAGCGGACCGGCGACACGGGTGCGCTCCACGCGCACGCCGGGGCAGCGGCATGAGCACCACCGCCGACCCGCCCCACCGCATCCCCCGGCCCACGCCCGCCCTCGACGACGCCCCCCGCCTCCCCGGCGCCCGATGGCCCCGCCTGCGCGCCACCGCGATCTTCGTCGGCGACCGCCCCTACCTGGTCACCATCGGACTCGTCGCCCTCATCACCGCCACCGGACTCTCCGGACCCGACTGGCCCGCCCAGATGTTCCGCGCCTGGCTCGCCCGCGAACACGGCGCCCTCCTGTGGAACAACCAGTGGTACGGCGGCCATCTCCTCCCCGGCTACAGCGTCGTCACCCCCGCCCTCGCCGGCGGCGTCGGCACCCGCACCCTCACCGCCGCCTCCTGCATCGCCGCCGCCTGGGCCTGGAGCCGCCTTCGCGTCGGCCAACCCGGACTCCCCCGCCGAGTCGCCGCCATCTGGTTCGCCGCCATCATCAGCGTCGAATACCTCATCGGCCGCACCCCCTTCGTCCTCGGCGTCGCCGCAGCCCTCCTCGCCTTCCTCGCCGCCCGCAGCCGACACCCCCTGTGGACCGCATCCGCGGCACTCCTCACCGGCCTCGCCAGCCCCCTCGCCGCCGCATTCCTCCTCATGGCCGCCCTCGCCTGGGTCCCCCACGAACGCGTCTGGGCCACCCGCCTCGCCTTCACCCCCGCCATCGCCGGACTCGTCGCCCCCCTCGCCTTCCCCGGCGGCGGCGACTTCGGCTACCCCCTGTGGCGGCTCGGCGCCATCCTCGGCTTCGCCGCCGTCGGCCTCGCCCTCCTCCCACCCGGACACCGCACCGCCCGCCGCTTCCTGTGGCTCTACGCCGTCTCCGGCACCGTCCTCTACCTCGTCCCCAGCGCCGTCGGCGGCAACGTCGCCCGCCTCGGCGAAGTCATGGCCGGCCCCCTCGCCGCCGTCGTCCTGCTCTCCCTCGGCCGACGCCGCCTCGTCGCCCTGCTCGCCGTCCCCCTGCTCGCCTGGCAGCTCTCCTCCGCGAGCCTCGCCGTCGCCCACGACTTCCGCGACAGCGCCGCCGACACCAGCACGTACTACACCGGCATGCTCGGCTACCTCACCGCCCACAACCAGCCCGTCGGCCGCGTCGAAATCCCCTTCACCCGCGGCCACTGGGAAACCGTCTACGTCGCCGAACACATGCCGCTCGCCCGCGGCTGGGAACGCCAGCTCGACCGCGCCCGCAACGAACCCCTCTACGACCCCGACCTCACCCCCGAGCGCTACCACCAGTGGCTCCGCGACACCGGTGTCCGCTACGTCGCCCTCCCCGACGTCCCCCTCGACGAATCCGCCTACCGCGAATCCGCACTCCTCCGCGCCGGACAACCCTGGCTCGAACCCGTCTGGGCCGACAAACACTGGCGGATCTGGGAAGTCACCGACGCCGTCCCCCTCCTCGACGGACCCGGACAACTCACCGAACTCACCCCCTCCAGCTTCACCTTCACCGCCGACCGCCCCGGCGACTTCACCATCCGCATCCACCACACCGCATGGTTCACCACCGACCACCCCGGCACCCGCATCACCGCCGCACCCGACGGCTGGACCCGCATCACCGTCACCACCCCCGGCCGCGTCACCGTCACCGCAAAAGCCTCCGCGCTGCTGCCCTGACCCCGACCGAACCACCGCCCGACCCCGCCCGCGTTTGCGCGGGCCCGGCCCCGGTCCCCGGCCCGCGGCAGCGGCACGCACCCGTCCCCCGCCACGCCCCGGGATGTTAGGTTTTCCCGGGCGGCGCCCGCCCGCCCGCCACCACAACCGTCCGAAAGGCCCGGCCCGCGATGTCCGAGCAGCACAGCCACACCGGCCCCACCGGTGCCCGGATCTTCGTCATGGGCGAGCCCGTCGACGACTACCCCGAATTCGCCCCCGAAGCCGCCCGCGGAAAAACCCTCCGCATCACCGTCGTCGGCGAAGACGTGCTCCACCACCCCTGCTCCGAGATCACCGAATTCGGCACCGCCGAACTCGACACCCTCCTCGACGACATGTTCCACACCATGTACGTCGCCGAAGGCGTCGGACTCGCCGCCAACCAGGTCGACGTCGGCATCCGCCTCTTCGTCTACGACTGCACCGACGAAGACGGCAACCGGCACGTCGGACACATCCTCAACCCCGTGCTCGACGAACTCCCCGCCGCCGACCGCCACCTCGACGAAGCCGGCGAAGGCTGCCTCTCCGTCCCGGGCCCGCACAAAGACCTCGCCCGCCCCGACCACGCGATCGCCCGCGGCGTCGACAAGCACGGCAACCCGGTCGTCATCGAAGGCACCGGCTACTTCGCCCGCTGCCTCCAGCACGAAACCGACCACCTCAACGGCTACCTCTACATCGACCGGCTCTCCAAGCGCGACCGCAAGGACGCCCTCAAGAAGATGGAAGCCATGAAGGCCGACGTGTTCGCGCGACGCGACGAGAAGGCGGCACAGCTCGCCGGCTGAGCGTTTCCCGTTTCGCCATTGCGCCGTTCGCCGTTTCATCAGCCGGTGCCGGTGTCACCGACCCTTGCCGGACACCCCAACCCGTTAGCACACCGCACGGCCATTGCTCTCGCATGCGCCCGAGGCAGCATCCCCCGTCGTGGACATCGCCATGACCCTCCCGACCATGCTCCCCCACGGCCGCACCGAAGTGCTCGAATGGTGCCGCGGCATCGACGAAGGACCCTGGTCCAGCCTCGCCGTCCCCGAACGCGTCGCCTACACCAGCCACTCCATGACCGTCCAACTCGCCGCCGCCGCAGCACTCACCGAACGCGTCCGGCTCTGGACCACCATCGTCGTCCTGCCCTCCCACAACGCCGTCCGCATGGCCAAAGACCTCGCCTCCGTCGACCGCCTCTCCGACGGCCGCCTCACCGTCGGCGTCGGCGTCGGCGGCCGCGAACAGGACTACCGCGCCGTCGCCGCCCCCTTCGACCGCCGCTGGCAGCGCCTCGACGACCAGATCGCCACCATGCGCGCCACCTGGGCCGGCACCCCGCCCGAACCCGACCTCGACCCCGTCGGCCCCCCGCCCGTCCAACCCGACGGCCCGCCCCTCGTCTCCGGCGCCATCGGCCCCAAAGCCATGGCCCGCGCCGCCCACTGGGCCGCCGGCATCGACGACGGCACCTCCATCACCCGCCCCGACGCCGCCAACCTCGCCGACGTCGCCACCCGCGTCCGCGCCGCCTGGACCGAAGCCGGCCGCACCGACAAACCCCACCTGTCGACGAGCATCTGGTACGCCCTCGGCCCCGACGCCGAAACCCGCCTCCACACCTACGCCTTCGACTACCTCCGCATCTTCGGCGACGAACTCGCCACCGCCATGGCCGACTCCGCCACCATCCACACCCCCAAGGCCCTCCGCGAAGCCGTCGACACCGTCCGCGACGCCGGCTTCGACGAACTCTTCCTCGTCCCGACCACGACCGACCCGGCCGAACTGGACCGGACCCGCGAGGCGTTGGGGATCTGACCCGGGCCTCCGACACGTCTGATGTGCGGATGCCCCCGGCCGCCAGGCCGAGGGCATCCCACCCCCTGAAATCCCGAGAAATCGTCCCGCCAACCGCCGCTCCGCCAGAATGAACCCGTCCACAACACAATCGGGCCCCGCGATCAGAGGCACCGCGAATACTTGCCGGGAGCCCAACAGCTAGAAAAACAGCGGTGGATTCTCAGCGGCAGGGAACGGCTCGGGCGGTCGCTGCCATCCGTCGGTCGCCGAGGGAACTGATGCGGCGGCAAGGAGCGCAACAACGCGGCGTTCCGCGGTCCTGATCCGATGGCAGTTCACGCAGACGACCTCACATAGTCTGATCTCGGCCTCCACTTCGCCCCACGGACGGTTGCGCGCGATCAGCTGGGAAACGGCCGCCACCTTCTCGCCCGCGACGTGGTCCCAATCCATACCCCGCGCCCAAGTGTTCCACCCGCAGTCGGAACAACCCCGCGCAATTTTCATCGCGTCGCTCCGGTCCTGCATTTCTATGGTGCGGGCCCACGACGGCGGAAGGCGCTTCGCCTGCCGATTCTTGGCAGGTCGCTCGAAGGTCCGTCTGCGGTGGCACCGTGCGCACCGCACAACGCACTTCGCCAGTTCAGCCCGGATCCTGGATTCCGACACACATAGCTGGACCATTCTCGACAGGTTGCCGAGCTTCGTCGCCGGGTCGAGGTGATCCGGGTCGAGAGCCCGTACGTCCGAGTAGCCGCAGTCAACGCAGCCTGAGGCTTTCCACGCATCGACGATGGATTTCAGGCGGGCACGTGCACGCTTCAGGTCGTGGTTGGCACCCAACCTCGTACGCCTGGCTTGCTGCCATGCCCGGGACTTCTCTTGATACTCGACAGATTCCCAACGGCGCTTTGCACGCTTCGAAGCCGCAACGCGGCCCTCCGGCGTGCGTGCACGTTCTCGCGTGGCCGTCTTGCAGTAGGTGGCTAGCCCACTGAACTTGCTTGCATTCTTGGGGAATTCAGCAGCCGGATGGGCTGTGAGGCAGTGTCGGCACCAAATCGGCGTATCGGGCCTGATCTGCGATGCCGGTGGCCTCGCGACGCGGCGCGGAGTTTCGTTGACACTCATGCGCCGATCGCAGCAACCGCCACCGACAAAATCGGCGGGATACCGGCCCAAAGGCCGACATCCCGCCGATTAGTTCACCCGTCCGGCTCAGTCAGCGGCTTAGCTGCAGCCGCTCGTCGAACCGCAGCCCTCGCAGACGTAGCAGCTGCCCGCCGGGCGCATCTTGATCCCACAGGACAAGCACAGCGGCGCGTCCGCGCTGCGGCCCTGCTGGGCCTCCAGCAGTTCGGTCGACGAATGCACCTTCGCCGGAAGCACCGTCAGCTTCGGCGCGGCCGGCTTCTGCTCCACCGGCGCCGACTGCGCGAGCGTCTCCGTCTCGACGTCCGCGTCCTCCGCCTCGACAACAGCCGGCTCGTACGAACCCGTGTCCAGGTGGCGCTGACGCTCCTCGGCCGAGTGGATGCCGAGCGCCGAACGCGTCTCGAACGGCAGGTGGTCCAGCGCCAGGCGGCGGAAGATGTAGTCGACGATCGACTGCGCCATCCGCACGTCCGGGTCGTCCGTCAGACCCGCCGGCTCGAAGCGCATGTTCGTGAACTTCGAAACGTACGTCTCCAGCGGCACGCCGTACTGCAGGCCCACCGACACCGCGATCGAGAAGGCGTCCATCATGCCCGCGAGGGTCGAACCCTGCTTGGACATCTTCAGGAAGACCTCGCCCAGACCGTCGTCCGGGTACGAGTTCGCCGTCATGTAGCCCTCGGCGCCACCCACCGAGAACGAGGTGCTGATCCCCGGACGGCTCTTCGGCAGACGCTTCCGGACCGGACGGTACTCGACGACCTTCTCGACCGCAGCCGGCTTCTCGGTCTTCGTCTCCTCCGCCTTCTTCGCGGAAAGCGGCTGCCCGACCTTGCAGTTGTCTCGATAGACCGCCAAGGCTTTTGTACCGAGCTTCCACCCCTGGAGGTAGATCTGCTCGATGTCCTCGACAGATGCGTTCTCCGGCAGGTTTACCGTCTTTGAGATGGCCCCGCTGAGGAACGGCTGCGCCGCCGCCATCATCCGCACGTGGCCCATCGGGGCAATCGCCCGCTCGCCCATCGCGCAGTCGAAGACCTCGTAGTGCTCGGTCTTCAGGCTCGGCGCGCCGACCACGTGTCCGTGCTCGGCGATGAACTCGACGATCGCCTCGACCTGCTCCTGCGGGTAGCCCAGCTTGTGCAGCGCGCGCGTGACCGTGTTGTTCACGATCTGCATCGAGCCGCCGCCGACCAGCTTCTTGAACTTGACCAACGCCAAGTCCGGTTCCACGCCGGTGGTGTCGCAGTCCATCATCAAGCCGATGGTTCCGGTGGGCGCGAGAACACTGGCCTGCGCGTTGCGGAAGCCGTTCTTCTCGCCGAGCTTCAGCACGTCCTTCCACGCCTTGGTCGCGGCCTCCCACACCGGGGTGTCGAGGTCGTCCATGCGCGTGGCTTCCGCGTTCGCGTCGGCATGCTGCTGCATGACGCGCTTGTGCGCCGTCTCGTTCCGCGCGTAACCGTCGTACGCGCCGACGACCGCCGCCAGCTCCGCCGAGCGGCGGTACGCGGTACCGGTCATGAGCGAGGTGATCGCGCCGGCCAGCGCGCGGCCGCCGTCGCTGTCGTACGCGTGCCCGGTCGCCATCAGCAGCGCGCCCAGGTTCGCGTACCCGATGCCCAACTGGCGGAACGCGCGGGTGTTCTCGCCGATCTTCTGCGTCGGGAAGTCCGCGAAGCAGATCGAGATGTCCATCGCGAGGATGACCAGCTCGACGACCTTGGCGAACTTCACCGCGTCGAAGGTGTCGTCGTCGCGCAGGAACTTCATCAGGTTGAGCGACGCGAGATTACACGATGAATTGTCGATATGAAGATATTCCGAGCACGGGTTAGATGCGGTGATCCGCCCCGACTCCGGGCACGTGTGCCAGTGGTTGATCGTGTCGTCGTACTGGATACCCGGGTCCGCGCACGCCCAGGCCGCCTCCGCCATCTTGCGGAAGAGGCCGCGCGCGTCGACGTTCTCGATCACGTCGCCGGTCATGCGGGCCCGCAGGCCGAACTCCGAGCCCGACTCCACGGCGTTCATGAACTCGTCCGAGACGCGGACCGAGTTGTTCGCGTTCTGGTACTGGACGGACGTGATGTCGTCGCCGCCCAGGTCCATGTCGAAGCCCGCGTCGCGGAGGGCGCGGATCTTCTCCTCTTCCTTCACCTTGGTGGCGATGAAGTCCTCGATGTCCGGGTGGTCCACGTCGAGGACGACCATCTTGGCCGCGCGGCGGGTGGCGCCGCCGGACTTGATGGTGCCGGCGGAGGCGTCCGCGCCGCGCATGAAGGACACCGGGCCGGAGGCGTTGCCGCCGGAGGAGAGGAGTTCCTTGCTGGAGCGGATGCGGGAGAGGTTGAGGCCGGCGCCGGAGCCGCCCTTGAAGATCAGGCCCTCTTCCTTGTACCAGTCGAGGATCGACTCCATGGTGTCGTCGACGGACAGGATGAAGCAGGCGCTGACCTGCTGGGGCTGTGCGGTGCCGACGTTGAACCACACCGGGGAGTTGAAGCTGAAGACCTGGTGGAGGAGCGCGTAGGTCAGTTCGTGCTCGAAGATCTCGGCGTCGGCGGGGGAGCCGAAGTAGCCGTGGTCTTCGCCGGCCTTGCGGTAGGTCTTGACGACCCGGTCGATCAACTGCTTGAGGCTGGACTCGCGCTGTTCGGTGCCGACGGCGCCGCGGAAGTACTTGCTCGTCACGATGTTGACCGCGTTCACCGACCAGAAGTCGGGGAACTCGACGCCACGTTGCTCGAAGTTGATCGAGCCGTCGCGCCAGTTCGTCATGACGACGTCACGACGTTCCCAGACCACCTCGTCGTAGGGGTGGCTGCCGGGGGTCGTGTACACGCGCTCGATGCGCAGTCCCTTGCCGGGCTTCCGGCTGGTGCCGCGTGCTGAGCCGCTCGTCGTCTCTGTCATACGTATCTCCTCCTGAACAACGCCGCGGGCGTTCCGGGGATTCCGGCGTGCCCGATCGGGTGGCCCGTCGTTCGTTCCACCAGTGGGTAATGCGGTTTTGTGCGGCTGCGGGGGTGCTCAGCCGGGGTGGGGCCCGGCCGTGGGCGCGGGCTCCGGGGGGTGCAGTTTGTGTGGTTGTCCATCGGTGGCCGGATCCAATCCCCCGGTTCGGGGGGGAGTTTCGGCGGGTGCGGTGGACGGGGTGCCGGGTTCGCCGGGGGTGGCGAGGGCGTCGGCGGCGCCGGTGCGGAGCAGGGCGATTTCGGCTTCGAAGTCGTCGAGGGAGTCGAAGGCGCGGTACACGGAGGCGAAGCGCATGTAGGCGACTTCGTCGAGTTCGCGGAGGGGTCCGAGGATGGCGAGGCCGACGTCGTGGGTGCTGAGTTCGGCGCAGCCGGTGGCGCGGACGGCTTCTTCGACGCGTTGTCCGAGTTGCGCGAGGGCGTCTTCGGTGACGGGGCGGCCTTGGCAGGCTTTGCGGACGCCGGTGACGACTTTGTCGCGGCTGAAGGGTTCGGTGACGCCGCTGCGTTTGACGACGGTGAGCGAGGCGGACTCGATGGTGGTGAAGCGGCGGCCGCAGTCGGGGCAGGAGCGGCGGCGGCGGATGGCGGCGCCGTCGTCGGTGGTGCGGCTGTCGACGACGCGGCTGTCGGGTCGCCGGCAGAAGGGGCAGTGCATGACTGGTGTGTCCTCCCCTGAGTGCCTGCCTGCTGGTGTCGGGCGGCATCGGGGGCCTGTGGGGCTGCCGGGATGCTGTCCGGGTCGGTCGTCGCCCGCGCCCCCGGTCCTCGTTCGGGCGAGGTTGGCGTCGGGTGCGCTTCGGGATGTGATATATACGGCGACCACAACTTGTGGGTTAGTTCGAAGACCGGACCACAAGATGTAGTGGCTACCGTAGGCCTCCGCCCGGGGGGCTGCAAGCCGACACACTGACGCTCGGAGAGGGTGTTGCCACCTCTCGTCATCGGTGCAGGTCACCGCGTCGGAGTCGGAAACCCGTGGGGCGAAAATTCAGCCGGGTGGCCGCATGTTACGGGAGATGTCGGACAGTTCGGACTTTGTCCGCAGGTCTGCCCCAGGTGGTGCGGAGTGTCGCGGGGGCCTCGTGAATCCCGGTTCGCACACTCCGGATTCGCGGGCCGGGCGGAACCGGGAGCGGCTGCGCGAACGCGCCGTGATCGACGGTTTCGACGCGGAAGCGGCGGACACTGTACAAACTTTCGATCGAATACCTGTACGATTAAATACTACGCCAGTGGAGTGCTCGGCGACGGAATCGACCAAATTCACTCGAACGTGTGTTTGGCGCAACCTTTCGAACCGGGCTACCGTTCTCCGTGTGCGAGTAATCCGTCGAGAGGGGAAACCCGTGTCCGGAGAAGCCACCGGAGGCGTTCCGTCGCCGGCCTTTGCCAGTGCCGCCCGGAACACCGCAGCCGCAACGGACGCACCCGGGGGGGAACGGTCGGAGTCGGGTCAGGTGCGGGCGCTGCCGCGCCGCGGCGCGGGCGGTCTGACGCCGCGCCAGAGCCGGGTCCTGGAGGTCATCCGCGCGTCGGTCGAGTCGCGCGGCTATCCGCCGAGCATGCGCGAGATCGGCGAGGCGGTGGGCCTGTCGAGCACGTCGTCGGTGGCGCACCAGCTGATGGCGCTGGAGCGCAAGGGGTATTTGCGCCGCGATCCGCACCGTCCGCGGGCGTACGAGGTCCGCTCCCCCGACGGCGCCCGCGCGCCGGGTGCGGCGGGCGCGAACGGCACCGCGGCCAATGGCGCGGACCGGCCGGCCGCGTCGTATGTGCCGGTGGTGGGGCGCATTGCCGCGGGTGGTCCGATTCTGGCCGAGCAGTCGATCGAGGACGTTTTCCCGCTGCCCCGCCAGCTGGTGGGCGACGGCGAGGTTTTCCTGCTCAAGGTGAGCGGTGATTCGATGATCGAGGCGGCGATCATGGACGGCGACTATGTCGCGGTGCGCCGTCAGCCGGTGGCGGAGAACGGCGACATCGTGGCCGCGATGCTGGACGGCGAGGCGACGGTGAAGCGGCTGCGGAATCGCGACGGGCACCGTTGGCTGATGCCGCACAACCCGTCGTACGAGCCCATTCCGGGTGACGACGCGACGATTCTCGGGAAGGTCGTCGCGGTGATGCGCCGGGTCTGACCGGGAACCGCGCCGGGCGTCTCCCGGCGTATCCCCGAACGGAATCGGGCCGCGGAACACGAAGGTGTTCCGCGGCCCGTTTTTGTGTTCCTCCGGGGTGCCGGTCAGGCCAGGGTGACGAGGGCGGGGACTTCCGGATAGGCGGTCCACGCGAAGGCGGTGAGGCGCTGGTCGGCGAGGCTCCAGCCGGCGCGTTCGTCGGCGGTCAGGAAGTCTTTTCCGTCGACGGCGCGGGCGCCGCGGACGGTGCCGTCCTGGCGTTTCACGGAGACGAGTTTGCCGGGGGTGCCGGGCAGTCCGCGGCCGAGGACGAATACCGCGGTGTCGTCGGTGCCGACGACGTCGGCGTTGTAGAGGTCGCCGCCGAGGGCGGTGCTCCAGCGGGCTTTTCCACTGGCGAGGTCGAAGGCGACGAGGCGGACGGCTTGGCCGGCGGGCTGGTCGCGTTTGACGGCGGTCGCGAAGAGCGTGTCCTTGGTGATGACGACGCCGTATTGCGGTGCGGCGCCGAAGTCGGAGCTGTAGGCGGCGCTGCGGGTGTCGTAGGCGCGGAGGGTGCCGTCGGGGCCGCGGAGGGGGATTTCGGCGCGGAGTTGGCCTTGGTCGCCGAGGCTTTGCAGGTAGTAGCTGCCGTTGCGTTGGATTTCGACGACGGCGGGTTCGGCGTTGACGAGGTAGACCGTGGAGTATCCGCTGTCGGTGACGGGGATGGTGGTCTGCCATTTTCTGCGGCCGTCGGCGGCGTCGAGGGCGACGACTTGGGCGGGGGTGTTTTTGGTGTACTGGCCGAGTTCGACGAGGACGGTGCCGCCGTCGATGCGGAGCGCGTCGACTTCGGGGTCGTCGGTGGTGCTGGTACTGCTCCGGTCGAAGTTCCAGCTCCATTTCTGGACGCCGTCTTTGAGGCCGAAGGCGGCGACGCCGGTGCTGGTGGAGAGGACGGCGGTGCCGGGTCCGCTGTCGGTTTCGACGCTGCGGTATTTGTCGCCGGTGGCCGCGGTCTTGGTTTTCTTGTCCCAGAGGCTGCGCATGGTGGCGAGGTCGACGGCGACGGTGGTGTCGCAGGCGTCCTTGGGGCCGTACATGGCGAGGCCTACGCCGTCGCTGCCGTGTGCGGCCATGCCGCAGAATTCGCCGGTGGGCGGGGTGAAGCGGCCGATTTCGGCGCCGGTGCCGGCGTCGTAGGCGACGAGGGCGGTTTTGTCGCCGGCGATGGTGCGGCCGGGTGCGGTCCAGGTGCCGAGCATGTCGATGCGGGCGCCGGGGGCGGGGCTTTTCCAGGCTTGGCGCATGGTTTTGCCGTCGGTGGCGAGGCCGCCGCCGGGGCCGGTGCCGCCGTCGTCTTTGGTGGCGTAGAGGTAGCCGAGGGCGCCGGCGGCGATGACGGCCAGTGCGGTGATGGTGGAGAGTCCGGCGATGAGGCCGCGGCCGGGGGTGCGCTGCGGCGGCGGGGTGCTGGAGGTCCCGTAGCTGTAGGGCGGGGTGGCGGGCGCCGGGGTGCTGCCGGGGTAGGCCGCGGCTGCCGGGCCGGGCGGACCGGCTGGGCTGGGGGTGCCGGGGGGCGGGGGGACGCCGGGCAGGGAGAGTCCGGGTTCGGCGCCGGGCGGCACCGCGGCCGGGGTGGGGCCCGCGGGCGGGGTGGTCGGTGGCTTGCTTTGCGGGGGGACCGCCGCGGAGGGGCCGCCGGCGTGGGTCATGGCTTGCCAGGGCGGGGTGTTGTCGGGCGGGCCGGGTGGTCCTGGCGGCGGGTTCCCTGGCGGGCCGTAGGGGCCGTTCGGCGGCTGCGACATGCTCCCCCCTCGGGTGCGTGGCGCGGCCGTGGGTCGGCGCGCGCCGGTCCGAGGATACGTTCCGGCCGGACGGTGCGGTTGCCGGATGGTTCGTCAGGTGTCGATCGCGGCGAGGGACTTGCGGACTTGGTTGCGGTCCGTGGTGTACCAGAAGTCGGGCATGGAGGCGCGGAAGAAGCCGCCGTAGCGGGCGGTGGCGAGGCGCGAGTCGAGGACGGCGACGACGCCGCGGTCCTCGCCGGCGCGGATGAGGCGTCCGGCGCCTTGGGCCATGAGGAGGGCGGCGTGGGTGGCGGAGACGGCCATGAAGCCGTTGCCGCCGGCCTGGTGGACGGCTTGGGCGCGGGCGGCCATGAGGGGGTCGTCCGGGCGGGGGAAGGGGATGCGGTCCATGACGACGAGTTGGCAGGAGGGGCCGGGGACGTCGACGCCTTGCCAGAGGGAGAGGGTGCCGAAGAGGCAGGTGCGAGTGTCTTCGGCGAACGTTTTGAGGAGTTCGGGGAGCGAGTCGTCGCCTTGGCAGAGGATCGGCAGGTCGAGGCGTTCGCGGAGGGCTTCGGTGGCGGCTTCGGCGGCGCGTCGGGAGGAGAAGAGGCCGAGGGTGCGGCCGCCGGCGCATTCGATGAGTTCGGCGAGTTCGTCGAGGGTGTCGGCGTGCATGCCGTCGCGGCCGGGCGGGGGCAGGTGTTTGGCGGCGTAGAGGATGCCTTGGCGGGGGTAGTCGTAGGGGGATCCGACGTCGAGGGAGCGCCAGACGGCGAGGTCGGTGTCGTTGTCCGGGTCGGCGTCGTCCTGGTCGGAGGTGCCGGAGGCGGTGTCGTCGGTGTCGTCGTCGGTGGTGGCGCGGTCGGCGGCGGGCTTGGCGGCCGGGATGGCGGTGACCGGGACGGTGGCGCCGGGTTCGGGGAGCAGTCCTTCGGGGTTGAGGCCGAGGGTGCGGGCGACGCCGGTGAAGTCTCCGCCGAGTTTGAGGGTGGCGGAGGTGAGGACGACGGTGCGGTCGCCGAAGAGGGCGTCGCGGAGGAGTCCGGCGACGGCGAGGGGGGCGATGCGCAGCGAGGGTCCGACGCGGTCGTTGCGTTCGACCCAGAGGACGTCGTAGGGGGATCCGCCGAGGATGCGTTCGCAGGTGTCGTGGATGGACTGGGCGGAGGCCATGGCTTGGCGGCGGGAGGCGTCTTCGTCGCTGAGGGTTTTGTCGCGGACTTCGCCGAGGGAGGTGATGACGGCGCGGCAGGCGTCGCGGAGGGCGGCGAGGGTCCAGCCGAGGTCGGCGTCGGGTTCGTTGATGCGGGCGGGTTCGCGGGGGCCCATGGTTTTGGCGTAGGCCTCGGCGGCGGTCTGGAGGGCGTCGACGGCTTTTTCGTTGGCGAGTTTGGCGGCGCGGCGGGCGGCGCGTTCGACGGTGCCGATGGTGAGGTCGTCGGTGGCGACGGCGGTGACGCGGGCGGCGAGTTCGTGGGCTTCGTCGACGACGAGGACTTCGTGTTCGGGGAGGACGGGGGCGCCTTCGAGGGCGTCGATGGCGAGGAGGGCGTGGTTGGTGACGACGATGTCGGATTGTTTGGCGATGTCGCGGGCGCGTTCGGCGAAGCAGTCTTCGCCGTAGGGGCATTTGTTCGCGCCGAGGCATTCGCTTGAGGAGACGGAGACTTGGGCCCAGGCGCGGTCGTTGACGCCGGGGCTGAGGTCGTCGCGGTCGCCGGTTTCGGTGTCGTCGGCCCAGTCGCGGACGCGGATGATGTCGCGGCCGATTTGCGAGGTGGGCGAGGGTTCGAAGAGTTGGTCGCCTTCGTCGGGGGGTCCGTCGTGGAGGCGGTGGAGGCAGACGTAATTGCTGCGGCCCTTGAGGGTGGCGAAGGTGGGGCGGCGGCGGAGTTGGGGGTGGAGGGCGTCGACGGTGCGGGGGAGGTCGCGTTCGACGAGTTGGCGTTGCAGCGCGAGGGTGGCGGTGGCGACGACGACGCGGCCGCGTCCGGCGAGGGCGGGGACGAGGTAGGCGAGGGATTTGCCGGTGCCGGTGCCTGCTTCGACGAGGAGGTGTTCGCGGCGGGCGATGGCGCCGGCGACGGCTTCGGCCATGCGGATTTGGCCGGGTCGCCGGGTGCCTCCGACGGCTTCGACGGCGGCGTCGAGGAGGTCGCCGACGCCGGGGCGTCCGGTGGGCCCAGGGCTGGTGGGCGTGCCGGTGGGGGCGGTGCCGGTCGGGGGGGTTGCGGTTTCCGCGGTGTCGCTCATCGGGGCCAAGCCTAGGCCAGGCGGCGGACGTTTCCGGACGGTGTCCCGGGGTGGCCGGTGGGGTGGCCCGGGGGTGGCCGGTGGGGTGGCCCGGGGGTGGTTGCGGGTGGTGGGCTGCGGTGTCCGGGTCAGGCGGTTTTGGCCGTGGCGAGGACGGCGGCGGCCATGCCTTGCTGGCCGAGGGCGTTGGGGTGGACGGGGGCGGCGGGCTGTTCGGGGGCGAGGCCTTCGATCCAGCGGGTGCCTGCGGGCTGGCAGACGTCGTGGCCGCGGCCGGGGGTGTAGGTGTCGATGTAGGCGGCGTTTCCGGCGGCGGCGCGGTCGGCGAGCATCTTGTTGAGGTTGCCGAGGGTGGTGCGCAGGTAGGGGAGGTCGCCGGGGGCGACGGGGAGTTTGTCGCGGCAGCCGTCGCCGGTCTCGGGGAGGATCGCGGGGTAGCCGACGAGGAGGATGCGGGCGTTCGGGGATTTGGTGTGGACGGTCGCGAGGACCTTGTCGATCTTGGTGCCGGTGGCGTCGATGCGTTGTTTGAGGGTGTCGGTGCCGTTCTTGGTGAACGTGTCGGTGCAGGGCGTGGCGGAGGTGGTGGAGCCGCTGCCGAGGGCGCAGGTGGCGACTATTCCGCCGAAGCCGATGTCGTTGCCGCCGATGCCGATGGTGACGAGTTTCGTGTCGGGGCCGAGGGCGTCGTATTGGGGGGTCGGAGAGATGGAGTTGCCGTCGGCGCCGCCTTTTTGGGCGGCGGCGAAGTCGTCGGTGACGGCGCCGCCGCAGGTGACGTCGGTGAAGGACGGCACGTTGAGGGCCTTGGCGAGGATGTGGGGGTAGTTGTCGGCGCTGCGGGCGCAGACGGCGGGGGTGCCGGGGAGGGTGGCGGAGATTTTGACGCCGGCGCTGTAGGAGTCGCCGAGGGCGACGTAGGCGGAGCCGCCGGGTCCGGCGGCGGGGCCTGGGGCGGTGGGTGCGGCGGCCGGGGTGGTGGGGGCCGGGGCGGCGGCGGTGGTTGCGGGGTCGCTGCCGGAGGAGGACGAGCAGGCGGTGAGCAGGAGGGCCGCGGCGGCGGCGGTCGCTGCGAGGATTCGTCCCTGGCCCACTGCGGCGCTCCCCTGGTCGGCTGGTCGTTTGCGGCCGGTGCGGGCGGGGGCGCGGTGGCGCAGTGCCGCGTTACCCGCCGGTAGGCCTCGGGCGAGCTTAAGCGCGGGGGTGTGCGGGGCGCCAGATCGGGGTGGGCAGGGCGCGCGTTCCGGCTGGGGTCAGTCGAGTTTGATGCGTTCGCGGCGGCTTGCGGGGCACGGCAGTTCGGCGAGCATGGTGAGGCTTTCCCGGGCGGCTTCGACTTCGAAGTCCTGGAGGGTGGCGGTGATGACGTCGACGCGTTCGCCGTCGGCTTCGGTGACGACGCGGCCGTCGGGGCCGAAGACGGCGCTGCGGCCGCACGCGGGTCCGTCGCCGGTGGCGCCGACGTGGTTGGCGAGGACGGTGTAGCAGGTGTTTTCGAGGGCGCGGGTGGCGAGGAAGAGGCCGCGCCGGTATTCGAGGTCGCCGCGGGTGAACAGTCCGGAGCACAGGTAGGCGTCGCAGCCGTCCATGGTGGCGGCGCGGACGTGTTCGGGGAAGCCGATGTCGCTGCGGGTGCCGAGGCCGAGGCGCCAGCCGCGGACTTCGACGGAGCAGCCGTGGTCGCCGGGTTCGAAGAGGGTGCGGGCGTCGCGCGGGAGGTGTTGGGCGTCGTAGGCGATCTGGGCTTCGCCGTCGAGGCCGACGACGATGAGGGACATGGTGCGGCGTCCGCCGCGGCGGACGGCGGCGCCGACGACGGCGACGGTGCGGCTGGCGTAGCAGGCGGCGGCGAGGTCGTCGAGGCGGCGGTCGCCGGGGACGACGTCGCAGGCGGCGGGGTCGCTGCGGATGAGGTCGAGGTCGTACCCGGACAGGAACATCTCGGGCAGCACGACGATGTCGGCGCCCGAGGCCGCGGCGAAGCGGACGAGCTGGGCGGCGGTTGCCACGTTTTCGGCCACGTTCCCGGCCAGGGCGTGGGCCTGGGCCGCGGCCACGCGCAGGGGCGCTCGATCCAACGTCACGGGCGGCATTGTTACATCGTGATCGGAATCACACCATGGGTCGGGCGGCCTTGTCGTGGACGAGCGGGTGCCTGAGGGTGCCCGCGGGGTCGTGGAGGGGGTTGGGGACGGTGCCGTGCGCGGCGACGTGCGGGCGGCTTGCGCGGTCGCGGTAGCCGTCCAGGATGAGCCGGTTGCGGTTGAGGCAGAGCCGGTCGATGCGCGGGGTCAGCAGGTCGAACAGGGCGTGGCGGTCGGCGAGTTCGGGGAATCGGGCGTGGTGGTCGAGGATTTCGTCGCGGACCAGGGTCCAGAAGTCGGGTTGCGGGATGCCGAGGTGGGTGTCGGCGAGGTCGGCGAGGTAGCGGAAGTGCCCGACGAGGAGTGCGGCGTGGATGAACTGGCAGAGGTATGCCGGGGGTTCGCGGAGGAGGACGTGGGCGGCCGCGGCGGGGATGCCGTCGAGTTCGGGGAGGGGCTGGTCGCTGATGTTGACGTCGTCGACGAAGTCTTTGACGGCGAGGCGGACGGGGATGTCGTCGCCGTCGAAGACGACGATGGTGTTTTCGCCGTGCGGGGAGAAGACCAGGCCGTGCCGGTAGAGGCAGTGCAGGAGCGGCGGGAGGAGGGTGTGGAAGAGGGCGCGGAGCCAGGCGCGGGGGGCGAGGCCGGAGCGGTCGACGAGTTCGGCGACGAAGGGCCGGCCGTAGGGGTCGACGTGCAGGAGGGAGGCGAGGGTGCGGGCGTGTTCGTCGGGGGCGAGGTGCGGGCTGAGGGGTTCGCGCCAGATCGCGCCGAGGAGTTCGCGGTACTGGTAGGGCACGCCGGGGACGTCTTCGAGGACGGGGTGGCGGACGGTGACGGAGGCGGTTTCGCCGAGGAGGATGACGCGGCATTCGTCGCGGAGGAACGGGTCGTTGTCGCGGATGCCGTGGACCCATGCGGTGACGGCGGGGGCGGCGAGGGTGCGTTCGGTGGGCAGGCCGCGGTAGACGAGGGTGTTGAGGACGGACAGCGGGAGTTTGACGGTGCGGCGGGCGGGCTGGTCGATGTCGAGGAAGGTGCGGACGGACTGCTGGGCGAGGTAGCGGTCGGGGGCTTCCCCGAGGCGGATGATGCGGCCGGCGGCGATGTCGGGGGCGTAGAGGGTGGCGATGGTTTCGTCCCATTGCCAGGGGTGGACGGGCAGCCACAGGTAGGCGGCGTGGTCGGCGTCTTCGCCGAGGGCGGCGGTGATGCGGTCGTGGAAGCGGGCGGCGGTGGCGGGGTCGAGTTCGTCGGCGTAGAGCCGGTGTTCTTCGAGGCCGGGGATGCCGCGGTAGGTGGCGAGGCTGCGGTGGACGGCGATCCACGGGAGCCGCAGGGGGCGCCGGGATTCGGGGGCGTAGGCGGCGGCGTCGGTGGCGGAGAAGCCGATGCGGCCTTTGTTGGCGACGAGCCAGGGGTGGCCGGTTTGGTGGCCTTCGAGGGCGGCGTAGTCGAGTTCGGCGAGGACGGCGGCGGGTTGGGCGGTGGCGTTGGTGGCGACGTCGGCGGCGAGGGTGGCGGTGATTTCGCGGACGAGGTGGCCGGCGGTGTCGCCGGTGAGGCCGAGGGCGGAGTGCGCGTCGAGGAGGAACCGCAGCATGTCGTCGCCGGGTTCGTCGCCGAGGGGGCTGGTGCGGCGGATGGTGGCGGGGTCGACGTGCCAGCTGTCGTAGGCGCCGCGGCGGGCGTGGAAGCGGTAGCGGACTTCGCCGGGGAGGTCGACGCGGTAGGTGCCGTCGTGTTCGTGGACGGGGAGGAGGAGTTCTTCGTAGGCGAATTCGGCGAGGGCTTTGCCGAGCATGGCGCGTCCGGCGCGGGCCCAGCCGTGGTCGGCGGGGGGCGGTTCGGGGGCGGTGCGGGCGGCGGGTAAGCCGGGGGCGTGGTCGAGGGCGGTGGCGGGACCGGTCGCCGTGTCGGTGCCGGGGGCCGTGGCGGTGCCGGGGGCCGTGGCGGTGCCGGGGGCCGTGGCGGTGGCGGTGGTCGTGTCGTTCACGTCAGTGGGCAGGGACACGCGGGGTCTCCCGTTCGTCGGGGCGTCGTTCGTGCCGGGGCCGGTGGGGGTGTGGTTCGGGTGGTTCGGCGGCGGGGCTTGCCGGGCCGGGGTGGTCGGCGGGGCCGGCGGCGATGTCGCCTGCGGCGAGGCCGAACGTGGTGTAGGCGGTGCGTTCCGGGAGCCGGTAGACGGGCCGGCCGCACAGGCTGTTGAGGATGACGGCGGCGCGGTGTGCGCCGAGTCCGAGGTCGGGGGTGCCGACGCCGTGGGTGTGGAGTTCGGCGTTCTGCACGTAGAGCCCGCCGGTGATGTGCGGGGCGAGTTCGATGCGGTGGTCGAGGGCGATGCGGGGCCGGTCGGCGTGGTCGCGGCGCATGTGCGGGTCGAGGGCGGCGAGGAGGTCGGGGCGGCGCGGGGCGTAGCCGGTGGCGAGGACGGCCATGTCGGTGTGGTGGGTGAACGCGCGGCCTTGGTGGGCGTGGTGGCAGCCGAGTTCGAGTCCGTCGCGCGTGCGGGCGGCGGCGCCGACGCTGACGCCGGGCATGAGGGTGGCGCGGACGCGGTGGCCGCCGATGCCGCGTTCATACAGCTCGTCGTGGATGGCGGCGAGGGTTTCGGCGCTGACCGCTTTGTAGAGCTGGGCTTGGGCGGGGACGAGGCGGTCGCGGACGGGTTCGTCGAGGGCGTGGAAGTAGCGCGTGTAGTCGGGGGTGAAGTGTTCGAGGCCGAGTTTCGAGTACTCCATGGGGGCGAACGCCGGGGAGCGGGTGAGCCAGCTGAGCCGGTGGCGTGGGGAGGTGCGGCGGCGCAGCAGGTCGAGGAAGACTTCGGCGCCGGATTGGCCGGAGCCGACGACGGTGACGTCGCGGGCGCGGGTGAGGGCGTCGCGGTGGTCGAGGTAGTCGGCGCTGTGCAGGACGTCGGGGTGGCCGGGGCTGCCGGACGGGTCGTGGCCGGAATTGTCGGGCGGGGGTTCGCCGTGGGGGTCGAGGAGGTCGGCGAACGGGGCGGGGACGACGGGTTCGGTGCCGATGCCGAGGACGAGGTGGCGGGCGGCGGCCTGGTGGATCTCGCCGGTGGCGGTGTCCCGGAATTCGATGCGGTAGGTCGCGGTGTCGGGGTCCCAGTCGGCGGTGGTGGCGTCGGCGCCGAAGCGGCAGGACGGGAGGGCGTCGGCGACCCAGCGGCAGTAGTGGTCGTATTCGCGGCGCGGCATGTGGAACCGCTCGGCGAAGTAGAACGGGAAGAGCCGGTCGTGGGCGCGCAGGTAGGCGAGGAACGACCACGGGCTGGTGGGGTCGACGAGGGAGACCAGGTCGGCGAGGAACGGCACTTGGAGGGTGGTGCCGTCGATGAGGAGCCCGGGGTGCCAGTGGAAGGCGGGGGCGCGGTCGAGGAAGAGGGTGCGTAATCCGCCGACTCGGTCGGCGAGGGCGGCGAGGGCGAGGTTGAACGGGCCGATGCCGATGCCGACGAGGTCGTGGACGGGGGTGCCGGGGTCGGGCCGCGCGCCGGCGGCGCGCGGCCCGGGGAGTTCGCGGGCGGTCATGGTCAGGCCGCCGGGCCGGTGGCGTCGCGGTGCCGGTCGCGGATCATGAGGGCGGCGGTTTTGCCGGGGAGTGTCAGGTCGACGCTGCGGCGGAATCCGGCGCGGCGGAACGCGCCGATGGACGCCGCGTTGCGGACGTCGGGTTCGGCGACGACGCGCTGGGTGTCGGGGGCGGCGCGGAGGATGAGTTCGCTGACGACGAGGAGGAGCAGCGAGCCGAGTCCTTGGCCGCGGTGGTGGGCGGGGCCGATGAGGACGTGGATGCCGACGTCGTGGGGTTTGGCGGCGTAGTGCCGGGCGAGGGGGTCGAGGTCGGCCCGGTACAGCTCCCAGTAGCTGACGGGCTGGTCGTCGAGGCAGCCGACGTAGGCGGTGGCGTGGGTGAGGCGGGCGTGTGCGGCGAGGTGGTTGGCGGTGACGTCGACGTCGCCGCCGAGTTCCCACCAGCGGGCGACGTCGGGGTCGTTCATCCATTCGTGGAGGAGCGGCAGGTCGCGTTTGAGGTGGAGTTCGTGGAAGGAGAAGCGGCCGGGCGGCAGGGCGACGGCGCCCCACCGGTTGGCTTCGGTGAGCGGGCCGGAGAGGCCGGCGCGGAGGGCCCGGTGGGTGAGGCGGAGAGTGTCGTCGTCGAGGTCTTCGACGCCGGTGCGTTCCGGGGTGTCGGTGGTGCCGAGTGCGGCGGCCGCGGCGACGGCGGCGTCGAGGGTGGCGTCGGCGGGGCTGGACAGCGGGGACATCGGGGACATGGGTGACACGGTCATGCGGGGAGGGCACCTCCGGGTGTCGCGCGGGTCGGTTCGTCGGCGGAGGCGGCGGTCCCGGACGCGGGGTCGCGGGGGGCCGGGCCGGGCGGCGGGCCGGGCGGGACGGTGAGCGGGTTGGGGATGTCGACGTACACGGACTGGGTGGCGACGGGGCCGGTGAGTTCGTCCAGGCCGTGGAGCCGGGTCATGAGGTTGGCTTTGCAGCGCAGGGTGGGGGGTCCGGTGAGCAGGCGGGCCGCGCCGCAGTGGTCGGCGTGCGGGGCGAGCGTGTCGCGGAGGGTGCGCAGCAGGGGGGTTTCGTCGGCGAGGTGTTGGGCGCCTAATGCGCCGACGAGGCCGAGGAGGTTGTTGACGCCGAGGTAGTAGGCGAGGCGTTCGTCGGCGACGTGGTCGTCGACGACGGTGTCGCTGGCGGCGCCCGCGGCGGGGAGGCGGTCGCGCAGGTCGGCGGTGCGGGAGGCGCGGAAGTAGTAGCCCTGGTTGTCGCGGTAGCGGCCGCCGGCGGGCCAGCCGTCGGGGTCGAGGACGACGAGGGTGTTCTGCTGGTGGGCTTCGAGAGCGATGCCGGCGTGTGCGTCGAGCCAGAGGACGGGTGCGGCGACGGCGGCCAGGTAGCGGGTGAACCATTCGTGGGCGATGTCGGCGGTGCTGCGGCCGGTGCGGGCGGCGAGGCCGTGGACGAGGGCGGCGAGGCGGGAGGGGCCGAGTCCGGGGCGTTCGGCGACGAGGCCGGCCACGCATACGGTGTCGGTGTCGCCGAACGGGTTTTCGCGGAGCACGAGTTCGAGGCCGCTTTCGGCGCGCTCGGGGCCGGTGGTGCGGGGGGCGTCGACGGCGAGCCAGGCGCGGTCCCGGACGATGTCGAATCCGGGGTGTGCGGCGTGGAGTTCGGCGGCGAGTCCGGCGCGGAGGATGCGGTCGACCTCGATGCCGCGGAGGAGTTCCTTGCGGAGGTTCTCCCGGCGCGAGTTGGTGATGCGCAGGCCGAGGGACAGTTTGAGCATGACGGGTGCGCCGGCCCGGTAGACGGTGCGCACGGACGAGGTGGGGTGCCAGGTGGGGCCGCCGGGGCCGAGGTCGCGGACGAGGGCGACGTCGAGGAGGGCGCGGATGCCGGGCCGCTGCGCGACGTCGCGGGCCTGCCACGGGTGGACGGGCACGAGGACGTGGTCGGCGGGTCCGACGAGGCCGTCGGAGAGTTCCTCCAGGACCTGCGCGGCGGACGTGCCGAGGGTGCTGTCCTGGGTGACGAGGTCGGTGTGGACGGCGAACCAGTGCAGGGGGAATCCGCCGCGGAGTTCGGGGGCGTAGGCGGCGGCTTCGGCGGTGGTGAGCCCGTCCCGGCTCTTGGGGGTGGGGTGGAGGGGGTGGCCGAGCAGGAGGGCTTGTTCGGCGGCGAGGAACGGGGTGGTGCCGGGCGGGTCGTCGGGGTGGGCGCGGCGGTGCCGGACGTGGTCGGCGGCGCGGCGTGCGGAGTCGGCGACGCGGGCGGCGGTGTCGGTGCGGGTGGCGGGCGTGGCGTCGGGGGTTTCGCGGGCCAGCAGTGCGGCGACGGCGACGGCGTCGAGGTCGGGTCCGTCGCTGCCGGCCGGGCGGGGCGCGCCGAAGCGGTGCCAGCCGGCCGCCGACCAGTAGCGGACGGGGACGTCGAGGGCGATGCCGGTGGCCGGCAGCGGGATGCGCAGCGGTTCGCCGGACGGGGGTCGGGGCAGGGCGCGTTCGCGGACCCAGCAGCGCAGCAGTGCTTCGGTCGCGGCGGTGTTGCCGACCCGGTCGGGGTCGTGGTCGTCGAGCGGGTCGCCCGGCAGCCCGTGGTCGTCGCGGCTTCCGGCGCGGGACGCGGGGACCCCCGCGGGCGGCGCGGCCGGATGTCGGGCACCAGCGGTGGTCATCAGCGCTCCGAGAGGTTCGATCGGCCCGGGCGGGCCGACATCCATCGATGATCTGACGAATTCACCCGAAGTCGACCCATTTGGTGGGTGTTTCGCGGAATTCGTGACAAACAGGCGGTCGGACGGTGCGTCAGGTCGCTATCCGCACCTGGGCGGTCGCGGGGTGCGTGCGCACGGCGAGGCGGGTGCGGTTCACAGTTCGCGCTCCACGGCGCGGCCCGCGTCGATCACCGCGCGCAGCACGGCGTCCACGTCGTGCTCGGCGGCGTGCGGGTTGAGCAGCGTGAGCTTGAGGCGGACCGCGCCCGGACCGGGGCCGACGTCGGTCCGGCCGACGACCGCGCGGCCTTCGGCCAGCAGACGGCGGCGCAGTTCCGCGTTGACCGTGTCGGACCGGGCGGCCGGGGACTCGCCGATGCGCTCCTCGGGCACGTACCGGAACACGACCGTGGTGAGGACGGGCTCGGCGGTCAGTTCGAGGGCGCCGGGGCCGGGGTCGCGGTCGATGCGCTCACCCGCGTACCGGGCGAGTTCGTGGCAGCGGTCGACGAGCGCACCGAGCCCGGCCCGGCCGAGGGCGCGCAGCGTGACCGCGATCTTGAACACGTCGGCGCGGCGGGTGGTGCGGGGCGAGTGGCCGAGGAGGCTCGGGAACCCGGCGTCTTCGTCGTCCGCCGGGTTGAGGTACTTCGCGCGCTGCGTCAGCGGCGCGAAGAGCCGCCGGTCGCGGACCAGGAACACCCCGGCGGCGACCGGCTGCCAGCCGAGCTTGTGCAGGTCGAGGCCGACCGAGTCGGCCCGGTCGAGCCCGTGCAGGAGGGGGGCGAGGCGGTCGGAGAAGAGGGCGCCGCCGCCGTACGCGGCATCGACGTGCAGCCACGCGCCGTGCTCCCGCGCCACGTCCGCACACGCGGCGAGCGGGTCGACGGCGCCGAAGTCGGTGGTCCCGGCGGTGGCGACGATCGCGGTGGGCAGGTCGTTCGCCGCGGCGACCCGCCGGCAGACGGCGTCCAGCGCACCCGGGTCGATCCGGTGGTCGAGCCCGGTCGCCACCGGCACCACGGCATCGTCCCCGAGCCCGAGCAGCACGGCCGACCGCCGCACCGAGAAGTGCGCGGCGTCCGAACACAGCACCCGGTGCCGCCCCACCCCCGGCCCGGACCGGTCCCGGGCGAGCAGCAGCCCGAGCAGGTTCGACTCCGTCCCCCCGGTCGTGACCGTGCCCGACGCCACCGCGGGGCCGAACCCGACCAGCCCGGCCAACGCGGCGACCACCTCGGTCTCCAACGCGGTCGCGGCAGGCGCCTGGTCCCACGAGTCGAGGGACGGGTTGAGCGCCGCCGCGACGGCATCGGCGACCACGGCGACGGCAAGCGGCGGACAGTGCAGATGCCCGGCACACAGGGGGTCGGCGGGATCGGCGGTGCCGTGCGCGAGGGCTTCGGTGAGGGCGGCGAGGGCTTGGTGGGCACCGACGCCGTGGGCCGGGAGGGGATCGGCGACGTGCCGGGCCGCGGGGCGGGCTTGGGCGGAGGCGGAGGGAGTTTCGGGGGCCACGTGAGGGTGGGGGACGGTGGGCGGGGGGCCCGTTGCGGACGCTTGCGGGTGGGACGCGTCGGCCGCCGAAGGCCCGGCGGGCCGCGGGCCGAGTGCGGCGGCACCCGGGAACTCGACAGTCGGCGCACCGCCGGTCGGGTACCCGCCGGGCCGGCGTTCGGTCGCTGCGGTGGGGTGAGCCTGACCGAAGTGGACGTCTCCCGCCGCGGGCAAGGCCGACGGGGCCGGGTGCGGGCCCTGGACGCGGAGGGCATCGGAAGCGTCGGTGAAGCGCGCCGCGGCGGTGACATCGGCCGCCGACGCCCCGGTGCCGTGGGGGAAGAGGTCGCCGGCTCCGGCCGTCCCCAGCGCCCGCCGCACGTCCGCGTCCACCGCCGCCGGCCCCCCGCGCGGCAGCGGCCCGCCGCGGCGCCGGGCCCCGGCGGCCATGGCACTCAGCGCGGTCACGAGGAGCGGGGTGAGGGCGGAGGGACCGCCCAGGCCACCGGCAAGGGCGGTGGCCGCCAGATCCGCGGCAGGTGGGGGCGAGGCGGGCGGGGGCGAGGCGGAGACGTCCGCGTGCGCGGGCGGCACGGCCGGGGGTGCTGCGGGCGGCACGGTCGGGGGTGCGGGCAGGGTCGCATCGCGCGCACCACCGGGCGCGGTGGCCGCCGCGCCGGTCGCCGGGAAAGCCGCAGCGGAGGCCGTGCCGGGACCTGCGGAGGCCGCGGCAGCATGCTCCGCGAGCGCTTCCGCGGCCGACAAGTCCCGCAGTGCGGGCACGACGGGCGGAGGCTCCGGCGACGCCGCCGGCGACTCGGCTACCGCTTGCCGATCCGGTGCCGGGCCTGCGGCGGTGTCGACCGCGTCGGCCACCCGCCACGCGTCCGCGGTCGCGTCGCCGACCGGCGCCGTAGGCCCGCCCGGCATTTCCTCGGCAGCGGGCCATCCGAAGCCGCCAACGCCCGCCTCGGGTGCCACGTCGACCGCTCCGGCGCCCGCACCGATCTCGCCCGGCCCCGGTGCCGTCATCGGAGTCCCGACAGCCGCACCCGCCAGAGCACCGTCCGTCGCCCCCGGACCCGCGATCGGCACGGCCGCCGTCACGTCCCCCGGTTCCACGGCGTTCCCCGTCGGCAGCGCTTCCCCGACCGGCATCGACGTGCCCTCGCCCCCCGGCCCCACTCCCCCGCTCACGCTGTTCGCCCCCTCCGTGTCGACGCCTTGCGGACTGCCGCCGTGGCGGCCGGGATCGCGTCGGCCAAGCGGTCGAGCACGGCCGCCGCCTGGCTGTCGGTCATCGTGAGCGGCGGCAGCAGCCGCACCACCGCGCCGTGGCGGCCGCCGAGTTCGACGATCAGGCCGCGGTCCAGGGCCGCCGCGCGGACGGCGGCGGCGAGTTCGGGGGCGGCCGGGCGGGCGCCGTCGACGCCCGGAGCGGCGTCCGGGTCGACGATTTCGACGCCGATCATCAGGCCGCGTCCGCGGACGTCGCCGATTTCCGGACGGCCCGCCATCAGCGCGCGCAGGCCGGTGGTGAGGCGGTCGCCGAGTTCCGCCGCGCGGGTGTCGAGGCGGTTCGCGCGAATGTGCGCGATCGTCGCGGTGCCGGCCGCCATCGCGAGCTGGTTGCCGCGGAACGTGCCCGCGTGCGCGCCCGGCCACCAGCGGTCCAGGTCGCCGCGGTAGACGATCACGGCGAGCGGCAGCGACCCGCCGACGGCCTTGGAGATCACCATGACGTCGGGCACCACGCCGCTGTGCTCCACCGCCCAGAACGCGCCGGTCCGGCCGAGGCCGGTCTGGACTTCGTCGAGGATCAGCGGGATGCCGCGCTCGTCGGTGATCCGCCGCATCTCGCGCAGCCACGTGTCCGGCGCCGGGATCACCCCGCCTTCGCCCTGCACCGCTTCGACGATCATCGCGGCGGGCGCGGCGACGCCGCCCGCCGGGTCGTCGAGGAGGGTCTCGGCGTAGCGGACCGCGAGTGCGGCGCCTTCCGGGCCGCCGACGCCGAACGGGCAGCGGTAGGCGTAGGGGTACGGCAGCCGCGTCACCTCGTCCGCCCCCGGCCCGATCGCCTCCCGGATCGCCGTGTCGCCGCTGACCGCGAGCGCCCCCGCCGTCATCCCGTGGTAGGCGCCGGTGAACGCGAGAACGCCGCGCCGCCCCGTCGCGGTCCGCACCAGCTTGAGCGCCGCCTCGACACCGTCCGTGCCCGCCGGTCCGCAGAACTGGATGCGTGCGTCGCGGGCGAACTCCGGCGGCAGTGTCTCGAACAGCGCGTCGACGAAGCGGTCCTTGACCGGTGTCGCGAGGTCGAGCACGTGCAGGGGCGCCTCGGCGTCGAGGACCGCGCGGATCGCTTCGAGGACCACCGGGTGGTTGTGGCCGAGGGCGAGGGTGCCCGCGCCGGACAGGCAGTCGAGGTAGCGGCGGCCGTCCGCGCCTTCCACGGTCATGCCCTTGGCGCGCACCGGCACGATCGGCAGCGACCGGGCGTACGTCCGCGCCGACGACTCGCGGCGGGCCTGGCGCTGCAGGATGCCGTCGCGGGCGGTGTCCGGGCAGGTGCCGTCCTGGGGCTCCGCCGGAGGGTGCGGCCGGCTGTCGGCCCGGGTGAGCGCGGCGGTCATGGTCAGGCCTCCAGGGTGCGAAAGGGGTGCGTGGGGCACACCGCCAGAGCGATTTAGGTAAGGCTTACCTTAGTTTCGTGACGTTCCGCAACAATCACCACTACTTCGAGTGACCAACCTTCGGGTGGACGCAGCGGTCGACCCGGAGTCGCGCACGCGGCGGCGACCCCCGCCGTGTTCAACGACGCGGAGCCGACGCGAACACGGGCAGACCCGCCCCCTTTTCGCCCGACGCCCCGGCCGGGCCGGCCGGGAACGCAAAAGGCGGCGGGCCTCCCCCGAAGGGGAGACCCGCCGCCTGCGTGCGGATGCCTAGTGGTTGGCCACCGCGAACTGCTGGAGTTCCGCGGCCAGCACCTGGCCGACGCGGGCGCGCAGCCACGTGCCCTCGGCACGGTGCTCGCTCTCCAGGATCTCGCCGGTGGCGTGCACCTTGGCGACCAGGCCGCCGCGGTCGTACGGCACCAGCGCCTCGACCTCGACCTCGGGGCGCGGCAGTTCGTCGTCGATCAAGGCCAGCAGCTCGTCGATGCCCTGCCCGGTCTTCGCGGACACGACGATCGCGTGCGGCTCGCGCCGCAGCAGCCGCGCCAGCACCAGCGGGTCGGCGGCGTCGGCCTTGTTGACCACCACGATCTCCGGCACGTTCTGCGCGTCGATCTCGACGAAGACCTCGCGCACCGCGGCGAGTTGCGCCTCCGGCTCGGGATGCGAGCCGTCCACGATGTGCAGGACGAGGTCGGAGTCGCCGACCTCCTCCAGCGTCGAACGGAACGCCTCGACGAGCTGGTGCGGAAGATGCCGGACGAATCCGACCGTGTCGGCGAGCGTGTACACCCGGCCGGACGGCGTCTCGCTGCGGCGCACCGTCGGGTCGAGGGTGGCGAACAGCGCGTTCTCCACCAGCACGCCCGCGCCGGTCAGCCGGTTGAGCAGCGAGGACTTGCCCGCGTTGGTGTAGCCGGCGATCGCCACCGACGGCACCTTGTTGCGGCGCCGTTCGGCACGCTTGGTGTCGCGCGACTTCTTCATCTCGGCGATCTCCCGGCGCGCCTTCGCCATCTTCTCGCGAATGCGCCGCCGGTCGGTCTCGATCTTGGTCTCACCGGGGCCGCGGGTCGCCATGCCGCCGCCGCTGCTGCCGCTGCCGCCACCGCCCATCTGGCGGGACAGCGACTGGCCCCAGCCGCGCAGCCGCGGAAGCATGTACTGCATCTGCGCGAGCGCGACCTGCGCCTTGCCCTCTCGGGACTTGGCGTGCTGGGCGAAGATGTCGAGGATGAGCGCGGTCCGGTCGACGACCTTGACCTTCACCACGTCTTCCAGGTGGATGAGCTGACCCGGCGTCAATTCACCGTCGCAGACGACGGTGTCGGCGCCCGTGGCGACCACGATGTCGCGCAGCTCGCGGGCCTTGCCGGAGCCGATGTACGTCGCGGGGTCGGGCTTGTCGCGGCGCTGGATCACGCCGTCGAGGATCTCGGAGCCTGCGGTCTCGGCGAGGGCGGCCAGTTCCGCGAGGGAGTTCTCGGCGTCCTCGACGGTGCCTTCGGTCCAGACGCCGACGAGCACCACGCGCTCCAGGCGGAGCTGCCGGTACTCGACTTCGGTGACGTCGGCGAGTTCGGTCGACAGGCCCGCGACGCGGCGGAGCGCGTTGCGTTCCGCGAGGTCGAACTGGTCGCCGTCGTAGTCGGGGTTGTCGGATGCTTCGGGGTCGCCCTGGGACGCGCCACGGCCCGTGCGCGCTGAACGCGACCCGGCGCCGTCACGCTTCCCGCCGTCGAATCCGTCCAGTTCCAGGTCGTCGAAGATCTCGACAGCGGAGTCGTCGTCGTGCGGGGAGCGGTCGTATGCGGAGGTCATATGGTCCTGTTCAACGCGGCGGGGGTCCGGGTTCTTCCCCCCGGTCTTTCCCCGGCCTGGGGATTCCGTCACCTCGATCGTGCCACGGGCTCCGGTGGCGTGGCACGTGGGTTTCGGTCGTGGCGGGGGTGCAGTCGGTCACGGGTGGAGCGAAGGACAGGGGAAACGGTTCTCCGCAGGGCGGATCGCGGGGTGGGCGAGCCGCGCTCCGGTGCGCGGACGCCTGCGCGCGGCGTCAGCTCGGGATGACCCGGGCCTGGCCGGCCGTGGTGCGGACCTTGATCTTGCTCGCCGCGGCGCCGTCCTTGCGGACCTTCACGTCGGTGTCGCCGACGGTCGCCTCCACGTCCACGTTGTACCCCTGCGTGTCCGGCACCCGGACCGTCGCCCGTCCGGCCGTGGTCTTGGCGTCGACGTCGTGCGGTGCCGCGGCGAAGGAGAGGTCGAGGGACCCGGCGGTGGTGCGGGCGGTGGCGTTCTTGGCGGTCAGGCCGGTGCCGTCGATCTTGCCCGCGCTGGTGGACAGGTCGAGGTCGCCGGACAGGCCGGTCACCGTGACCGCGCCGGCGTCGGTCTCCACCTTGGCGGCGGTGCCCCGTGGCACGGTCACGTCGTAGGACACCCAGCAGTCCTTCTTGCCGCACTTGTAGCGCAGCTCGAGGGTGCCGTCGGTGACGTTGTGCGTGGTGGTGGGCTCGGTGTCGCCTTCCCAGTGCCGGGTCTCGGTGACCTGGACGGACGCGACGTCCTTCTCGACGATCGTGACCTTGCCCGCGGTGGTGGCGACGGACAGCTTGGCGGGCTTGCCCGAGACGTCGTAGGTCGCGGTGTTCTTGTTCTCGGTGTCCACGTCGACGTCCATCTTGCACGCGGCGAGCACGACCGGGGCGACGACCACCGCCGGTATCAGCAAAGCGAGTCGGCGCCGTCGGGATCGGGTGGACGGGCGGGACGCGGGCGCGGACATCGGAGCCTCCAGGTGCGGTTTCGGCGGTATGTCCACGCTAGGTCCGAGACGCGCGGCCCCGCGTCGCCCGTGTGACCGGCACCGCCGCTCCTCCTGACGAGGGAGGGCGGCCCGGTTCGCGCCGACTTTCTCCGGGTTTCCCCGGAGAGGGATCCGACGTTCGCAGGGTTGACGAGGCTCCCGGCCGCCCGAAGTCGGGTGATGTGTAACGGTCTGCCGGATCTGCCGGGTTCCCGTCGGGGGCCAGGCCGGGATCCTCCGTGACGAGGAGACGGCGTGCCGAAACGCTCCTGCCTGCGGGCAGGCAGGGTCGGCCCCGCGACCGGGAGTTCGGGCCCGGACCCGGGGCCGACCCGGCGCGGGTCAGCCCAAGTGCGCCAGAGCCGCCGGCGCGAGGCGGGCGAAGTCGGCGGACTCGGCGTCGTCGAGCACCGCGTAGGTGGCGGCGACCAGGTCGTCGGTGAGGGTCTCGGCGTCCGCGCGGCGGGCTTCGAGTTCGGCGTCGAGCTCCGGGAACGGCTCGGTCCAGCCGAAGAACTTGATCATGCCTTCGTTCTTGCGCTCGCCGACCTGCGCCTCCAGCGGCGCGATGCGGTGCGCGCGCAGCGCGAGCGCGTGCAGGTCGGCGCGCTGCTCGCGGAGCGTCTGCAGGTGGTGCATCGCCGCGGCCGGGGCGTCGTCGGCGGCCTGGAGGGCGCGCCAGCCGCTGGACAGGCGCCCGGTCGCGCCGAGGTCGTTGGCACCGGCGATCTTGCCGGCGATCTCGGCGAGGCGGTCGACGCCGTCGAAGTCGGCGAGCTTGGCGCGGCCCCAGGCGTGGCAGCACTCGGCGTACGCCGCGGCGGCGTCGGACGCCGTGCCGATCTTCGCGGCCGCGGCCCACATCGCGGCGATCGTGCCCGGCTCGAAGTAGTGGAACGCGTCGACGACGATGTCGTCGCTCGCGTCGCCGATCACGCCGCCGCGGCCGGCGATGTAGAACTGCAGCCCGTCGTAGCCGAGTTCGGCGCCGCGCGCGGTGGTGAGCGGGTCGAAGAAGAACTTCGGCGCGATCTGCTGTACCGCGGCCTTGACCGCGAGGTTGGTGGTGCGGGCTGTGTCCATGCGCGAACCGCTCACGACGACTCCTCGAATCGCTTGCCCAAGCGCCCAGGCCCCAGGGCCTTGCTTGGCTATGTCAAGCGCTTTCTAGCAGAGCCGCCGCGGGGTTCCCATGGCCGGTCCCCGGGCGCGCGGGCGCGGGGTCAGCCGCGGAGGGTCAGGCGGTCGAGATCGACGTCGCCCTGCGCGACGATCAGCGCGGGGCCGGTCATCTCGACCCCGCCGTCCGCGCGCTCGGTGATGACCAGGCGGCCGCCCGGCACGTCGACGGTGTACGTCGCGGGCAGCTCGGCACCGTCGCGCCGCGCGGTCGCGACCATGACGGCGCACGCCCCCGTACCGCACGACCGGGTCTCGCCGGAGCCGCGCTCGTGCACCCGCATCGCGACGTGGCGCGGGCCGCGGTCGACGACGAACTCGACGTTGACGCCCTCCGGGTAGGCGGTCGGCGGGGTCACCGGCGGGGCGGTGCGCAGGTCGCCGGCGTCGTCGAGGTCGGCGACGAACACGACCGCGTGCGGGTTGCCCATGTTCACGTTGCGTGCCGGACGGCGTGTGCCGTTCGGCAGCGCAACCTCGATACCGGCCGAGTCGGGCAGCGTCGCCGCTCCCACGTCGACGGTGACGTCGCCGCCGTCCGCGGGCACGTGCACGGTCTTGACCCCGCCGCGCGTCGCGATGGCCATGGTGCCGGGCGCCGCCTCGCCGGACTCGACGAGGTAGCGCGCGAACACCCGGCTGCCGTTGCCGCACATCTCCGCGATGCTGCCGTCGGAGTTGCGGTAGTCCATGAACCACTCGGCCTCACCGGCCATCCCGGCCGCGGCCGGGTCCTTCGCCGACCGCACGACGCGCAGCAGCCCGTCGCCGCCGATCCCGGCCCGCCGGTCGCACAGCGCCGCCACCTGCCGGGCGGACAGGTCGAGCACGCCGTCGTGGTCGGGAACGATCACGAAGTCGTTCTCGGTGCCGTGGCCCTTGAGGAAGCGGAGAGTGGTCACGGATCGATCCTACGGGGTCGGTAGCCGCCGGCCGGTGCCCCCGGCTACCCCGTCGGCCACACCACCTTCGCCGATCCGCCGCCGCGCCGGGTCGGCTCCGCGACCGCCCGGACCTGCCCGCGCGGCAGGAACTCCAGCGCCGTCGCCGCACCGATCTCCGGGTTGTCCTTCAGCACGTGGCCGCGCGCCAGCAAGGCCGCACGCAGGTCCGCGGGCACCCCCGGCTCCGCTTCCGTGGCGGCGCCGTTGCGTTGCGAAAGCCGCGGTGCGGCGACCGCGTCGAGCAGGTTCAGACCGCGGTCGATGCGGCCGGTCAGGATCTGCAGGACGGTGGTGATGATCGTCGCGCCGCCGGGCGAGCCGACCGCCATGTACGGCCTGCCGTCCTTGAGCACGATGGTCGGCGCCATGCTGCTGCGCGGGCGCTTGCCCGCGGCCGGCAGGTTCGGGTCCGGGACGCCGGGGTACAGCGGCGCGAAGCTGAAGTCGGTCAGCTCGTTGTTCAGCAGGAACCCGCGGCCGGGCACGGTGATGGCGCTGCCACCGGTCTGCTCGATCGTCAGGTTGTACGCGACGACGTTGCCCCACCGGTCCGACGCGACCAGGTGCGTCGTGGACAGCCCCTCGTACGGCTCCGGCTCCCCCGCGCCGGCGGCCGCCGGGCAGCCCCCGTACGGCGCGGTCGGGTCGCCGGGCGCGACCGGGCTCACCCCGGCGTGCGCCGGGTCGATCCGGCAGGCCCGCTCGTCGGCGAAGCCCTGGGACAGCAGTCCGCTCAGCGGGACGTCCACCAACGCCGGATCGCCGACGTACCGGTTCCGGTCGGCGAACGCGAGCCGCGAGGCCTCCAGGTAGTAGTGCGCCGCGGTCGCCGCGTCCATCCCGGGGACGTTCGCGGACTCCATGATGTTGAGCGCCTCGGCGACGGTGCTGCCGCCGGACGACGACGGCGCCATCCCGTAGACCGTCAGCCCGCGGTAGTCGGCTTTGGTCGGGGCCTGCTCGAGGACCGAGTACGCCGACAGGTCGGCGCGCTCCATCAGCCCCGGCCGGAACACCCGGTCGGCGCCGGGCACCACCGGCGGCGCCTGCACGGTCCGCACGACCTCGTCGCCGAGACCGCCGTCGTACAGCCAGCCGATGCCCTTGCGGCCGAGCTCGCGGTACGTCCGCGCCAGGTCGGGATTGCGGAAGACCGTCCCGGCCGCGGGCGGCTTGCCGCCGGGTAGGAACAGGTCCCGGGTCGGCCCGATGTCCGCGAAACGGTCCTGGTTCGCCGCGGTCTGGGCCTCGAACGTGGCGTCCACGACGAAGCCTTGCTGCGCGAGTTTCGCCGCCGGATCCAGGGCTTGGCGCAGCGACAGGGTCCCCCAGCGACGCAGCGCCTGCTGCCAGGTCGCGGCGGTGCCGGGGATGCCCACCGACAGACCGGAGTTGACGCCCTGGTCGAACGGCAGCGGCTGCCCGGTCGACGGGTCGACGAACGAGGTCGCGGTCATCTTCCCGGGTGCGGTCTCGCGCCCGTCGAGGGTGCGGACGGTGCGGGACTTGGCGTCGTAGTAGACGAAGTAGCCTCCGCCGCCGATGCCGGCCGAGTAGGGCTCGGTGACGCCGAGTGCGGCGGCGGTGGCGACGGCCGCGTCGACGGCGTTGCCGCCGCGCCGCAGGACGTCGATGCCGATGCGGGTGGCGTCGTCGTCGACGCTCGCGACGGCACCGCCGTATCCGGTCATCACCGGGACTTTCGGGACCGTGCCGCCGCCCGGATGCGCGGATGCGGCGGGCGACGCGGTCACGAGCAGTGCGGCGACGGCGGCTCCGGCGGCCCAGCGGCGGCGCGCCGCGGGAGAGCGCGCGCTGCGCGCGAACTCCCGTGCGTGTGTGGACGATCCGGCCATGGCAACCTCCCCCTGACGGAATTCGTGGCGTGCCGGTGTCGCCTCGGACGCACTGCTGTGACGCGGGGTGGCACGAATGGCACGATGCGCCCGGTGGGACGGCGACGCATCAACCGTGACACCCCGGACACGCCCCGCACAGCCGAATTCGGGCCACAGGACAACCGTTCACCCGACCCGGCGATACCCGCCCGGAGCCGAACGCCACAAACCCGCACGGCAGTTCGAACACGGCCCGATCGACGTGGATCAAGGGCGGGGGCTGAGAGCGGCGAGCCGAAAGTGGGAACGGCGAACGGCTATCGACCCGCGCAGGACGGGGCAGCCCCCGCGACCGAGACGGGGTGGACGAGGAACGCCAGGGCGAACGCAGGACGGGGCCACGGTGAGGCGGGTGCGCGGCGAGGCGGACGCGGGCGCGGAACACGGCGCAGGCGGGCACGGAGGCGGGTGCGGGGCAGGGCGGGCGCGGAGCGCGGCGCGGGCGTGTGCGCCTTCGGTCCCGGCCCTCGCCCCCTGCTCCCCCGCGGCTCCTCCCTCCGCCCTACTCCCCCGCTCCCCCCACCTGCCGCAGCGCCTCTTCCAGCAAGTCCTCGCGGTCGTACGCCAGCCACCGCACCCGCGTGTCCCGGCGGAACCACGTGTCCTGGCGGCGGGCGAACCGGCGTGTGGCGCGGGCGGTTTCCTGCTTGGCGTCCGCCTCGCCCAGTTCTCCGGTCAGCTGCTTGAGCACCTGCGCGTATCCGAGGGCCCGGGACGCGGTCAGGCCGTCGCGCAGTCCCTGCTTCTCCAACGTCCGGACTTCGTCGACGAGTCCGTCGCGCCACATGCGTTCCACACGGGCGTCGATGCGGGTGTCGAGTACCGGGCGGGGCACGTCGACGCCGATCTGCACACAGTCGTAGACCGGCACCGGGCCCGGCAGCGTCGCGGTGAACGGCCGCCCGGTGATCTCGATGACCTCGAGCGCGCGCACGATGCGCCGCCCGTTGCTGGGCAGGATCGCCGCGGCGGCGGCCGGGTCGAGGGACGCGAGGCGGGCGTGCAGCGGCCCGGTGCCGTCGGCCTCCAACTCGCGTTCGAGGCGGGCGCGGACGTCCGGGTCGGTGCCCGGGAACTCCAGGTCGTCGACGACCGCCCGCACGTACAGTCCGGAGCCGCCGACCAGGACGGGGGTCCGCCCGGCGGCGAGCAGGTCGTCGACCACCGCGCGGGCGTCGTGCTGGTATTCGGCGACGCTGGCGGTGCGCGTCACGTCCCACACGTCGAGCAGGTGGTGCGGTACGCCGCCGCGTTCGGCCACGGTGAGTTTGGCCGTGCCGATGTCCATGCCCCGGTACAGCTGCATCGAGTCGGTGTTGACGACGTCGCCGCCGAGCGCGCGGGCGAGCGCGACGCCGAGTTCGGACTTGCCCGCGGCGGTGGGGCCGACCACCGCGACCACCCGGGGACGGGCGGTCGGGCTCGGCGGGGCGGCGTCCGGCGCGGCGTGGTCGGCCGGGCCGGCGGCATGGGAATGGGGGCGCACGGGACAAGTCTGCCGGACGCGCGGCTACCGCCCGTCACCCGATGCGGTACGCGCGGGCGGGATCACATAACCGGGGCACGGTCGCACTCGTTGTCCGTCGGACGACATGCACACCCGCCACCTGCGTCGTAGGGTCAAGGAGCACGAAATGGGCGTTTTCGACTGGTTCAGGCGTCAAGTGAAGGGCACCGGCGGCGCGTCGGGCACCGGAGCGGCAACGCAGGCGCCGGACGTGCCGGAGCACCTGTCCACCAGCGTCGGAGTCATCGTCGAGGAGCGGCCCGCGGCCGAGTGCCGCGTCCCCGCCCAGGAGTCCGCCGGAGGCGATCACCCGGTGGAGGCCGCGGAGAGTGCCGCCGCGACGGCCCTCGCCATGGTTCCGCAGCCGGCCGGCGCGGACCGGGAGCCCGAAGGAGAGCACGACATGGGTCTCATGGACACCATCAAGCAGAAGCTCGCTCCGCACCACGACAAGGTCGGGCAGGGTGTCGACAAGGCCGCTGACATGATCGACGAGAAGACCGGCGGGAAGCACCGCGGTCAGATCGACAAGGGCGCCGAGCAGGCGAAGAGCGCGCTGGGCGACGACGGCACGCCGGAAGGGGCGCAGCCCCCGGCGGACCCGGCAGCCGGGCAGGCCCCGCCGGAGGAGAACCCGCCGACGTGACGGTGTCCTGCCGCGCCGGGCATTGCGCGCCCGACGAGGCGGATGGCGGCAGACCTGCGGCGGCGGTCACGGAACGCGTTCCGTGCCCGCCGCCGTATGCGTGGGCGCGGTGGGGGGCGCGGGTGTCGCCGGGTGCCCCGGGAGGTGCGGGTCGTCAGTTCCAGACGGCGACGAAGTAGCCGACGCCGTAGGGCGCTTCGTCGTAGGTCAGGCGGGCGCCCAGGCCGGCGCCGTCGGCGGCGCCGGCCATGACCTGCCAGGCGGCGCGGCCGGCGACCCACAGTTCTTCGGACAGATCGGGGTCGAGCCCGGCCAGGGCGAGGGGGTCGGCGGCGGCGAGGGCGCGGGCGACGGCCGCGTCGTAGGGCTCGGCGCGCGGGTCGAGGTAGCCGGGGGCCTTCTCGGTGCGGCAGGCGGAGCCGTCGCCCATGACGAGCAGGGCGGTGCGGCTGTCGCCGCGGACGAGGTCGGCGCCGGCGGCGAGGCAGTCGGCGGCGTCCGCGTCGGCGGCGACGGCGAGGCCGGAGACCGGGACGGCGACGGGGGTGCGGGCGAGCAGCCACGCGGCGACGGTGAGGGACAGCGGCAGGTCGGGGGCTTCGCCGGCGCCGAGGCGGACCGTCACGTCGACGCCGAACGGCGCGAACGATCCGGTGCCGCCGTGCGGCAGGTCGGCGGACTCCGGTGCGCTGCCCACGACGACGATCCGGTCGGGGCGGGCGGCGGCGAGCGATGCGACGGCGTCGTCGCACGCCGCGCGCAGGGCGTCCAGCTCCGGCGCGGCGCCGGCGGCGAGTTCGGGGACGAGCAACGGCGGATGAGGGCACACGGCGGCAGCAACGAGCACGGGCATGACACTACCGTCCGTGTTCTCATGGGCATCATGGCGAAGCTCACGATCATCAGGCACGGCGAGACCGAGTGGAGCCGCTCGGGCCGGCATACCGGGCGTACCGATGTTCCGCTGACTCCGGCGGGCGAGGAGCAGGCGCGGGCGGCGGGCAAGCTGGTCGCGGGGCGCACGTTCGGGATGGTGCTGACCAGTCCGCTGGGGCGGGCGCGGGAGACGGCGGTGCTGGCGGGGCTGCCCGGGGCGCAGGACGAGCCGGACTTGATGGAGTGGGACTACGGCGGCTACGAGGGGCGCCGCACGGACGAGATCCGTGCGTCGGTGCCGGGCTGGCTGGTGTGGAAGGACCCGATCGTGCCGGGTGATGCGGCGCATCCGGGCGAGCAGGTCGGGGATGTGGGGGTGCGGGTCGACCGGGTGCTGGACCGGGTGCGGCCGGTGCTGGCGGCGGGCGAGGATGTGGTGCTGGTCGCGCACGGGCACGTGCTGCGGATTCTGACCGCCCGGTGGCTGGGGCTGCCGCCGGTGGACGGGCGGATGTTCGCGCTGGCCACGGCGGGGGTGTCGACGTTGGGCCACGAGCGCGAGGTGCCGGTGGTCCTCGGCTGGAACCTCGGCGGCTGACCGGCGGCCCGGCGGCGCCTGCCCGCAAAAACCCGCGACGCCCCCGCCGGTCACGGCGGGGGCGTCGTACGCGGGTGCGGGGTCAGTCCGCGCAGCAGGCGCCGGTCGCGGGCTGCGGCTCGACGGCCGGAGCGCCGATCTTCGGCATGCCGAGCAGGACACCGGGCGCGGGAGCGGCGGCCTCGCCGGTGCGCTTGGCCCAGGCGTCGCCCGCGCGGGTGCGGCGCACCGCGCGCGGTGTGCCTTCGGCGAGCAGGTGGTGCGGGGCGGCGTAGGTGACCTCGACGGTGACCACGTCGCCGGGGCGGACGTCTTCGGCCGGGCGGTCGAAGTGCACGAGACGGTTGTCGGGGGCGCGGCCGGAGAGGCGGGCGGTGGCCTCGTCCTTGCGGCCTTCGCCTTCCGCGACGAGGACGTCGAGGGTGCGGCCGACCTGGCGCTTGTTCTCGTCCCAGGAGATCTCGTCCTGGAGGGCGACGAGGCGCTCGTAGCGTTCCTGGACGACGCCCTTGGGGATCTGGCCGTCCATGGTCGCGGCGGGGGTGCCGGGGCGCTTGGAGTACTGGAAGGTGAACGCGTTGGCGAAGCGGGCTTCGCGGACGACGTGCAGGGTCTGCTCGAAGTCGGCGTCGGTCTCGCCGGGGAAGCCGACGATGATGTCGGTGGAGATCGCCGCGTCGGGCATGGCGGCCCGGACGCGGTCGATGATGCCGAGGTAGCGGTCCTGCCGGTACGAGCGGCGCATGGTGCGCAGCACGTCGTCGGAGCCGGACTGCAGCGGCATGTGGAGCTGGTGCATCACGTTGGGCGTCTCGGCCATGGCGGCGATGACGTCGTCGGTGAAGTCGCGCGGGTGGGGCGAGGTGAAGCGGACGCGTTCAAGGCCGTCGATCTCGCCGCAGGCGCGCAGCAGCTTGGAGAACGCTTCGCGGTCGCCCATGTCGGAGCCGTAGGCGTTGACGTTCTGGCCGAGCAGGGTGACTTCGATCACGCCTTCGGCGACGAGGGCTTCGATCTCGGCGAGGACGTCGCCGGGGCGGCGGTCCTTCTCCTTGCCGCGGAGCGCGGGCACGATGCAGAACGTGCAGGTGTTGTTGCAGCCGACGGAGATGGACACCCACGCGGCGTACGCGGACTCCCGGCGGGTCGGCAGGGTCGACGGGAACACGTCGAGGGATTCCAGGATTTCGACCTGGGCTTCCTCCTGGACGCGGGCGCGGTCGAGGAGCGCGGGCAGGGAGCCGATGTTGTGGGTGCCGAAGACGACGTCGACCCACGGCGCTTTGGCAACGATGGTGTCGCGGTCTTTCTGCGCCAGGCAGCCTCCGACGGCGATCTGCATGCCGGGGCGCTTGGCTTTCTTGGGCGCCAGGTGGCCGAGATTGCCGTAGAGCCGGTTGTCGGCGTTCTCCCGCACCGCGCAGGTGTTGAAGACGACGACGTCGGCTTCCTCGCCCGCGGACGCGCGGACGTAGCCCGCGTCCTCGAGAAGGCCGGACAGCCGCTCGGAGTCGTGGACGTTCATCTGGCACCCGTAGGTGCGCACCTCGTAGGATCGCGCGCTCATATCGAGAAGCAAGGTTACGCGGTCCCGCGGGGCCGCGGGGACGTCGGTGGCCCCGGATGCGGGGCGGGATGACGGCGGGAGGCGGCATGCGGCAACTGCCCGGGATGCGGCATGCGCTGCGGTATCTGCCGGAGCGGGTACGGCGGCGTGCGGAGGCCGGGACGCGGCGGCGGTCGCGGACGATGGCGGCCGCGGTGGCGGCGGTCGCGCTGGCGCTGCTGGCCGGCGGCCTGTGGATCAACGCGGACGACGCCCCGAAGTACCGCGGCGGGCCGGTGTCGATAGCGACCGGCGTGCCGACGGGGGTCTACCACCGGTACGGGCAGCTCCTCGCGCCGCGGTTGCGGAACAACCTGCAGGAGCGGGTGACGGTCGACGCGACCGGCGGTTCGGTGGAGAACCTGGAGAGGGTGCTCGACGGCCGCGACACGTTGGGGATCGCCACGGCGGACTCGGTGGCGAACCTGGCCGCGGAGCAGCGGTCGGGACTGCGCGCGGTGGCGCGGTTGTACGACGACTACGTGCAGCTGGTGGTGCGCCGCAATTCGCCGGTGCAGAAGCTGGAGGACCTGCGCGGCCTGCGGGTGGTGATCGGGCCGCCGGGTTCGGGGGTGGAGCTGATCGCGCGGCGGATTCTGGCGACGGTGGGCATGGATCCGGAGCGGGATCTGGCGCCGGTGCGGGCGGGGATCGGGGATGCCGCGGCGCAGCTGCGGGACGGGCAGGTGGACGCGTTCTTCTGGTCGGGCGGGCTTCCGACGGGGGCGGTGTCGGAGCTGACGTCGGCGACGGAGATCCGGTTCGTGCCGCTCGGGGACACCGCGAAGCGGCTGCGCGAGCAGTTCGGCCAGGTGTACCGGGAGGCGGTGATTCCGGCGGATGCCTACGCGGGCGGGCGGGAGGTGCCGACGGTGGCGGTGCCGAACCTCCTCGTGACGCGGGCCGACGCGGACACCGGGCTGATCCGCCGCGTGACGGGTGTGGTCATGGGGAACCGGGAGGCCATCGGGTCGGAAGTGCATGCCGCCCAGCTCGTCGATCCGAGGACGGCCGTGTTCACGGATCCCCCCCTGATGCTGCACGAGGGTGCCCGCCTCTGGTACAGATCAGCCAAGCCGTGAGATCTGCGCTCCCACGAGGCGGACGCGGCGGGTGCGGCCGCCGGGTGAATCGCTAAACCGTGATGCCCCGGACGTCGCGCGGGAGTGGGGAAATGCAAGATGCTGGGGGGTCAAGTCGACAGGTGGATGGGCGTCCATAAACTCTGAGCCCCTGTCAGAAGCACCTGGAGCACCTGGGAGGAGGGCGTGACCGCCGTGTCCGAAGGCGATGTCGGCCGAGTGCTGAACCAGCGGTACCGCCTGAGCAGGAGCCTGGGGCGGGGCGGCATGGGCGAGGTGTGGCTCGCCGTGGACACCGCGCTGGGGCGCGAGGTCGCCGTGAAGGAACTGCTGCTGCCCGCGTCGCTGGACGAGGCGGCGCAGCGGTCGTGGCTGGAGCGCAGCAAGCGCGAGGCGAGCGCGGCGGCGCGGATCCGGCACGAGAACGTGGTGACCGTCCACGACGTGTTCGAGGAGGACGGCCGCCCGTGGATCGTCATGGAACTGGTGATCTCGCGGTCGCTGGCCGAGGTGATCCGCGGTGAGGGGCGTCTGGAGTACGCGGAGGCTTCCCGGATCGGCCTGGGGGTGCTGCGCGCGCTGCGGGCCGCGCACGCGAAGGGCGTGCTGCACCGCGATGTGAAGCCGGCGAACGTGCTGCTCGGCCTGGACGGCCGGGTGGTGCTGACGGACTTCGGCATCGCGACATTCGTGGACGCGCCGCAGGTCACGCATGTCGGCGAGCTGCTGGGCACGCCGGGCTACCTGGCGCCGGAGCGCGCCGAGCGGTTCGCGGGCGGCCCGGCCGCGGCGGACCCGTCGTCCGACCCGGGCAAGCAGAGCGGGCGGTCCGGGCCGTCCGGGCAGTCCGGGCTCGCCGACGCGGACGAGGCGGGCGAGGCCGGCGGCGGGGCGCCGACGGCCGCGGTGCGGCGTTCGGAGACGCTCGGGATGAGCGGCGGCGTCGTGCTGGATCCGGCGTCGGACCTGTGGTCGCTGGGCGCGACGATGTACGAGATGGTCGAGGGCCGTCCCCCGTTCAGCCGGTCGTCGCCGGTCGAGGTGGTCGAGGCGGTCGTGCACCACGCGCCTCCGGCGATGCGGCACGCGGGCCCTCTGGAGCCTGTCGTGCTGGGGCTGCTGCGCAAGGACCCGGCGGAGCGCCTGGACGCCAAGGAGACCGAGGAACTGCTGACCGCGGTCATACAGGACGCGTTGGCGCCGACGTGGGGCGGCGAGGCGCTGCCCGGGCCGCGTCCCGCGGGCGGCGACACGGGTGCGCTGCGGGCCGGTCTCGGCTCGGGCCACACCGCGACGCACCGCGCGGCGCCGCGCCCCGCCCCCGGCCCTGGTCCGTTGCAGGGCCCGGTGGACCCGACGTGGGCCGACGAGGCACCCGCCGCCGACAGCGGCCGGGGTGACGGGCAGGACGGCGACGAAAGCGGTGGGCAGGGCGCCGCCGGTGGTAGCGGCGGCAGTGCCGGGGGTGGCAAGAAGGCCCGAGGCCGGTCGCGGAAGCGGCGGCGGGCGATGGTGCTGATCCCGGCGTTCGTCGCGCTCGCGGCGATCGCGGTGTCGGTCGCACTGGTGAAGATGGACACCGGCGGGAAGAAGGCCGATCCGCTGGCGGACCTGCGCGAGAAGTCGCCGACGTACCAGGCGATGATGCAGCGCGGCTACATGATCGTCGGGGTGAAGCCGGACCAGCCGGGGCTGAGCCAGAAGGGCCCGGACGGCCAGTACACGGGCTTCGACGACGAGATCGCCCGGATGGTCGCGGCGGACCTCGGGTTCACCGGCAAGATCCATTTCGTGGACGTGGAGACCCAGGGGCGCGAGTACCGGATAGCGTCCGGGCAGGTCGACCTGGTGGTGGCGAGCTACACGATCAACCCGGACCGGTTGCAGCGGGTGTCGTTCGCGGGCCCGTACTACGTGGCGGGCCAGGACTTCCTGGTGCGGCGCGACGACCAGGGCGCGGTGCGCCCGGAGGACCTGGCGGACAGCCGGGTGTGCGTGGTGCGCGAGTCGACGTCGGCGGCGCGGGTCCGGCAGAAGTTCCCGACGATGCAGGTCGAGGAGCGCGGCAAGTACTCCGAGTGCGTGGACGAGCTGCTCAAGGGCAACGTGCGCGGGGTGAGCACGGACGACACGATCCTCACCGGATTCGTCGCGCAGCACCCCGCGGATCTGCGGGTGCTGGGCAGCCCGTTCTCCGACGAGCCGTACGGCATCGGGGTCAGCCGCGGCGACGTGACGCTGGCGGGGGCGGTGTGCAACGCCCTGAACCGGCATATCGCCAACGGCGACTGGCGGCGCGCGTACGACGCGACGCTCGGGTCGCTGGGGTTGCTGACGCCGCGCCCGCCCAAGTGCGAGGTCCACACGGACTCCTGACCCGGCAGGCTTCCACGGAGCCGCGAAGGGTCAGCCCGCCCGGTCGACGGTGGCGGTGACGACCAGTCCCCCGCCGTCGCGGGCGGCGAAGTCGAGGGTGCCGCCGCCGGCCCGCAGCAGGGTGCGGGCGATGGACAGGCCGAGGCCGGATCCGTCGATGTTCTGGTGGTGCGCGCCCCGCCAGAAGCGGTCGCCGACCCGGCGGAGTTCGTCGGCGTCCAGGCCGGGGCCGCGGTCCGCGACGCGGATCTCCAGGCGTCCGCCGACGGACGCGACGGCGACGGTGACCTCCGCGCCGTCCGGGCTGAATTTGAGCGCGTTGTCGAGGATCGCGTCCAGGGCGCTGCCGAGCGCGATCGGGTCCACGTGGCCGGTGAGCGCGCGCGGGCCTTGCTGGTCGAAGTGCTGGCCGCGGCGGCGGGCCACGGGCTCCCACGCGTCGAGGCGTTCGCGGACCAGTGCGGCCACGTCGAGCGGCACGAGGTCGACGCCGGTGTTGGCGGCGTTCTCGGCGAGCGCGAGCTGGAGCAGTTCGTCCAGGACGCGGGTGAGGCGGCGGCCCTCGTCGCGGACCCCGTCGAGGGTCGCGAGGTGTTCCTCGGGCAGGGACAGGCCGAGTTCTTCGATCCGCAGCAGGAGCGCGGACAGCGGGTTGCGCAGCTGGTGGGAGGCGTCGGCGGCGAACGCCCGCTGCTGTTCGACGACGGTCTCGACGTTGTCCGCCATTTCGTTGAACGCCTTGGCCAGCCGCCGGAGTTCGGGCGGGCCCTGGGCGGCGGCGACGCGGGCGCCGAGGCGGCCGGTGGCGATCTCGTGGGTCGCCTTGTCGAGGACCTGGACGGGTTTGAGGATGGAGCCGGTGAGCCGGTTGGCGGCCAGCAGCGCGGCGAGCAGCGCGATGGCTTCGCCGGCGCCGAGGAACAGCCAGGTGTCGGTGATGCGGCCGCGCATCTTGTCGGTCGGCGAGTCGGTGAACGCGACGGCGACGACGTCGCCGCGGTGGATGACCGGGACGGCGACGACCATGCGCCGGTCCTGCCACGGCCAGATCTGGCCGGGGTCGTCGCTGCGGTGTCCGGCGCGGGCGGCGGCGAACGCGGCGCGGGCCCGGGGGTCGTCGGGCAGCACGTAGTCGGCGCGGGACGCCACGATGCGGTTGCCGGCCCGGTCGAAGATGGCCGCGCGGATGCCGTAGACGTCGTCGTACTGGGTCAGTTCGGCCTGCAGCGCGCCCATTTCGATGCCGCCGCGGTCGGTGCCGATGCCGCCGGTGGCCTCCGGCGCGGTGACGGCCTTGTCGTCGGCGACCATCGTGGTCTGGTAGTCGGCGGCGAACCGGGCGGTGTCGTCGATGCGGTCGCGGGCGACGTGCTGCTGGGTGCCCGCGGCGCGGGAGATCGCCAGGGGGATGCCCAGGGCGAGCAGGACGGCGGCCATGAGCGCCAGCAGCAGCGCGACGAGTCGGGTACGCACGTGCGGACCCGGCTACGGGGCGTCGGATACTCGGGCGGGCATTCCCGGGGACACGTGTGCGGGCACTCCGGCGGACACCGCGGCCGCGGTGTCGGGCACGATCCGGTAGCCGACGCCGCGGACCGTCTCGACGAGCCGCGGGTTCCCGAGTTTGGCGCGCAGCGACGCCACGTGCACTTCCAGGGTGCGGCCGCTGCCGGCCCAGCTCGTCTGCCAGACCTCGCTCATGATCTGCTCGCGGCGGAAGACCACGCCGGGGCGCTGGGCGAGCAGCGCCAGCAGGTCGAATTCCTTGCGGGTGAGCACCACCTCGGTGCCGGCCACGGTGACCCGGCGGGCCGCGGGGTCGACGACCAGGGCGTCGGGCGCGTCGTCGGGGGCTGCCGCGGGGGCCGGGAGGACCGCGGGGGCGGCGGCGTCCGGGCGGGGCTCGGGGCGGGCGCGGCGGCTGACGGCGTGGATGCGGGCGAGCAGCTCGGCGATGTCGTACGGCTTGGTCACGTAGTCGTCGGCGCCGAGATTGAGGCCGTGCACGCGGGACCGGACGTCGGCGCGTGCGGTGACCATGATCACCGGCACGGCGCTGAGGCGGCGTATTCGGGCGCACACCTCGAAGCCGTCGTGGTCGGGCAGGTTGAGGTCGAGGAGCACCACGTCGACGTCGCCGGTGAGCGCGTCGAGGGCTTCCTCGCCGGTGCACACGTGCCGCACGTCGATGCCGTGCCGGCCCAGCACGGCGCGCAGGGGCTGGGCGATCCGCAGGTCGTCCTCGACCATCAGCAGCCGCATCGCGGTCCTCCTCTCGTCGGGTTCGGTGGTTCGGCTCAGCGCCCGGGCGGGGTCATCAAAGCAGACGATCAGGGTTATGCCCAGCCCCTCCCGGACCCGGCACGCACGGTTGCCGCGCCTTGCGGACTGTCTTCCCGCGGACGCGGGCCCGCGACCCTCCGTTATCTCGTCTTGACCTCAGGTGAAGCTCAAATCCGGGTCCGCGGCGGGGCCTTGGCCGCTTTCATGGCGGCACCACCCGATCCGGAGGAGCCGCCACCGTGACCGAAGCCATGGACCAGACGCCCTCCCTGGACAAGACCGCCGCCGGGGAGTCCGGCGGTGCAGCGGCGCCGCTGGTCGTCCTGTCGAAGGTCAACAAGCACTTCGGCGCGCTGCACGTGCTCCAGGACATCGACCTGACGATCCACGAGGGCGAGGTCGTCGTCGTCATCGGCCCGTCCGGGTCGGGCAAGTCGACGCTGTGCCGGACGATCAACCGGCTGGAGCCCATCGACGCGGGGTCGATCACCATCGACGGCCGCGACCTGCCGCAGGAGGGCCGCGAGCTGGCCCGGCTGCGGTCCGACGTCGGCATGGTCTTCCAGTCGTTCAACCTGTTCGCGCACAAGACGGTGCTGCAGAACGTGATGATCGGCCCGGTGAAGGTGCGCGGCGAGAAGCGCGAGGCCGCCGCCGAACGGGCCCGTGCCCTGCTCGACCGGGTCGGCGTCGGCACCCAGGCCGACAAGTACCCGGCGCAGTTGTCCGGCGGCCAGCAACAGCGCGTGGCGATCGCGCGGGCACTGGCGATGCGGCCGAAGGTCATGCTCTTCGACGAGCCGACCTCGGCCCTCGACCCGGAGATGATCAACGAGGTCCTCGAGGTGATGCGTTCGCTCGCCGCCGAGGGCATGACGATGGTCGTGGTCACCCACGAGATGGGGTTCGCGCGGTCCGCGGCGAACCGGGTGATCTTCATGGCGGACGGCCGGATCGTCGAGGAGAACACACCCGACGAGTTCTTCGGCAACCCGCGCAGCGACCGCGCCCGCGACTTCCTGTCGAAGATCCTGCACCACTGATCCGGCGGCGGTCGGCACCACGATCGGCCGCCGTTCGGCCCCCGGCCCGCCCCGGCCCACCAACGAGCCCCTGCAGCATCCCGTGCGACCCGAGGAGTGAGGGACATGACCCTGCGCAAGACCATAGCCGTCGTCGGCTTCTCCACCCTGGCCCTGCTCGCCACCGCCTGCGGCAAGGACGGCACGCCGGACTCCGACAAGGGAGGTTCGGCCGCGCCGCAGCAGTCGGCGAACACCAGCGTCGACCTGTCCGCGTCGTCGCCGACCTGGAAGAAGGCGAAGGACCGCGGCTACCTCGTGGTCGGCGCGAAGGAAGACCAGCCGTTCCTGGGCTACATGGACCCGGCCACCAAGGAGCGGTCCGGCTTCGACATCGAGATCGCCCGGCTGGTCTCCGCGGAGCTCGGCCTGGACCCGAAGAAGATCGAGTTCAAGACCATCGCGTCGGTGAACCGCGAGACCGCGCTGCAGAAGGGCGACGTCGACATCTACGTCGGCACCTACAGCATCACCGACAAGCGCAAGGAGTCGGTCGACTTCGCCGGCCCGTACTACATCTCGGGCCAGAGCCTGCTGGTGCAGAAGAACAACACCGCGATCACCGGCAAGGACACGATCAAGGGCAAGAAGGTCTGCTCGGCGAAGGGTTCGACGCCGATCCAGAAGATCAAGACGGAGTTCCCCGAGACCACCCCGATCGAGTACGACAACTACTCGCTGTGCGTCGACAACCTGCTGAGCGGCCAGGTCGACGCGGTCACCACCGACGAGGCGATCCTCAAGGGCTACGCGGCCAAGGACCCGGAGCACCTGAAGGTCGTCGGCGACAACTTCTCCACCGAGAAGTACGGCATCGGCCTGCCCAAGGGCGACGCCGGGCTGCGCAACAAGGTCGACGACATCCTGACCGCCAAGATGGCCGACGGGACCTGGAAGTCGATCTACGACGCGACGCTCGGCAAGTCCGGCAGCCCGGCGCCGAACCCGCCCGCGGTCGAGCGCTACTGATCCGGAGCCTCGGCTGCCGCGGTGGCCGCCGGCCCGTCACGCACCGGGCCGGCGGCCGCACCGGCCGACGCTTTCCCGCTCCGCCTTTCCCCCCGACCGTCCCGACTGCCCCCTGTCCGCTCCAGGCCAGCGAGGATCACCGTGAACATATGCCCCGACTGCCTTGACCGCCTCGGACGTTCCGACGCCGCCCGGTTCGCGGGCCCGCACGCGGCGGGCCGGAAGGCGGGTGCGCCGTGAACGTGCTCTCGGACAACTGGGACCTCATCCGCGACGGCTTCTTCACCACGCTGGAACTGACGGTGCTGTGCGGCCTGGTGGCGCTGGTCGGCGGGACGCTGCTGGCGGCCTGCCGGGTCTCGCCGGTGCCGCCGCTGCGCTGGTTCGGCACCGCGTACGTCAACGTCGTCCGCAACACGCCGCTGACGCTGATCATGCTGGTCGTCGGCCTCGGGTTCCCCAAGCTGGACATCCACTTCAGCTTCATCACGTTCGCGGTGATCGCGGTCGGCGGCTACACCGCCGCGTTCATCTGCGAGGCCGTACGGTCCGGCATCAACACGGTGCCGATCGGGCAGGCCGAAGCGGCCCGCAGTCTGGGCATGTCGTTCACGCAGGTCCTGACGCTGGTCGTGCTGCCGCAGGCGCTGCGCGCGGTGGTGCCGCCGATCGGGTCGCTGCTGATCGCGATGGTCCGCAACTCGGCGATCGCGAGCGCGTTCAACGTCCACGATCTGTTCGGCACGAGCGCCGAGATGGTGGAGAACGGCGAGAACGTGCTGCTGATCTTCCTGTGGATCGCGATCGGCTACCTGCTCATCACCCTGACCATGAGCGCGCTGTTCGCCGCGCTGGAGAAGAAGCTGGCGGTGGCCCGATGACGCAGAAAGCCACCGTGCTGTTCGACGCACCCGGGCCGCGGGCCAGGACCCGCAACGCGATCGTCGGCGCCATCGGCGTCGCCGTCCTGGCCGGCGTGTTCGCGTGGGTCGTCTACCGGTTCGACCAGACCGGGCAGTTCGACGCCAAGAAGTGGGATCCCTTCCAGTACTCGGGCATCCAGCAGCTCATCTTCGACGGCCTCAAGTCCACGCTGAAGGCATTCGCGCTGGCCGTGGTGTTCTCGCTGATCCTCGGCGCGCTCCTGGCCGCGGGCCGGCTGTCGGACCACCGCCCGGTGCGGTGGGCGGCGACCGCGTTCGTCACCTTCTTCCGCGCGATGCCGCTGCTGATCCTCATCTACTTCCTGTACGTCGCCCCGGCCAAGCTGTCCGGCTGGCCGAGCTGGCTGCACTGGATGAACGACCCGCTGTGGCCGCTCGTCATCGGCCTGACGCTCTACAACGGCACCGTGCAGGCGGAGACCATGCGCGCGGGCATCCAGGCCCTGCCGCGCGGCCAGAGCGAGGCGGCGTACGCGCTGGGCATGCGCAAGTCGCAGGTCATGATGACGATCCTGGTGCCGCAGGGCATCCGCGCGATGCTGCCGACCATCATCAGCCAGATGGTCGTGACGCTGAAGGACACGTCGCTCGGCTTCATCATCACCTACCCCGAACTCCTCTACACCGCCCGCCAGATCGGCGCCGTGCAGGACTACGGCCTGCCGATCATCCCGGCGGCGATCGTGATCGGGGCGATCTACATCCTGCTCTGCATCGCGCTGTCCGTGTTCGCGGTGTGGCTGGAGAAATTCCTCGGCAAGAGCCGCCAAGGCCGCCCCGCGAAGATCGAGACACTGCCCGGCGAGACCCTTGCCGCGGCCGGCGCGGTGAGCGGCGACCGCTGACGCCGAGCCCCCGTAACCCCCGGTTCCGACGCCCCGCGGTGCCACCCCGCCGCGGGGCGTTGCCCCGTCCGGTCCCGTACCGTCGTCCGGATGCCCGATGATGGGCACCCGGACGAGCACGCACGGACCGAAAATACGGGGGAAGCGGCGGCATGCGCTTGGGAAGGACGGTCGCGGCGGCGGGTGCGCTGTGCGCGATGCTGCTGGCGGCCGGTTGCGGAACGGACGACGGCGGCGGCAAGACGGGCAAGGCGGGCGCGACGAACGGCTCTTCCGGTGCGGCCACGACACCGCCGGCGCCACCGCAGATCGCGCCGTACCAGGCCCGGCAGGGCGTGGACCTGTCCGCGTCGCCGACCTGGGCGAAGGCCCGTGATCGCGGCCATCTGATCGTCGGCGCGAAGGACGACCAGCCGTTCCTCGGCTACGAGGACCCTGCCACCCTGCGCCGGTCCGGCTTCGACATCGAGATCGCCCGCATGGTGTCGGCGGAACTCGGGCTCGACCCGGAGGCCGTCGAGTTCCGCACGATCGCGTCGGGCAGCCGGGAGGCGGCGATAGCGAACGGCGACGTCGACATGTACGTCGGCACCTACAGCATCACCGACAAGCGCAAGGAGACGGTCGACTTCGCCGGCCCGTACTACATCTCCGGGCAGAGCCTGCTGGTGCGCAAGCAGGAAGCCGCGATCACCGGCAAGGACACCATCCGGGGCAGGAAAGTGTGCGCGGTGAAGGGGTCCACGGCGCTGCTCAAGCTCCAGACCGATTTCCCCGAGACACAGGCGCTGTTCTACGACAGCTACAGCACCTGCGTGGAGCACCTGCTGACCGGCGGCGTCGACGCGGTGTCCACGGACGAGGCGATCCTCAAGGGCTACGCGGCCAAGGACCCCGGGCATCTGAAGATCGTGGGGCAGCCGTTCACCACCGAGAACTACGGCATCGGCCTGCCGAAGGACGACCGGGTGCTGCGGAACGCGGTCGACGACGCGCTGGAGGCGCGCGAACGCGACGGCACATGGCGCCGCGCCTACGACGCCACGCTCGGCCTGTCCGGCGAACCGGCCCCGGCGGTCCCGGCCGTGCGCCGCGATTGACCCGCCCGGCGGATCCGGCGCGGCGACCCGACGGAGTGGATTTCCGACCCGCCGCCGCGCCCCTGCCCGTGGCCCCGCGGAAGCCCGTTCCGGGCGCGAACTGCCGTGCCACCGTGCGCCCCTCCCCCGCGCCGCTGCCCCCGGCCACGCGGGTGCGCGCCCCCCGTGATTCCGACAGGGCGCGAGGCGCTGTCACGCCTGCGCGCCTCCGTGCCGGATGATTGCTCTCGGAACACGAACCCCGGGAGGCTCTCCATGCCAGGCACGGCCGGCTCCCACCCGCACCGGGACTCGGTGATCGTCGTCGGCGCCGGGCCGGCCGGTCTCTCCTGCGCGCTGGCGCTCGCCCGGCACGGGGTACGCACGCTGCTGGTCGACGCGGGCGACGGCACTCCGCGCGAGGGATCGCGCTCGTGCGGTCTCGACGCGACGACCTACGCGTTCGCCGCCGGGCTGACCGGCGGCCGGCTGGACGGCGCGGCGCAGCCGTGGGCCCCGCTGCGGATCCGCCGCCGCGCGGCCGCGGTGCCCCCGGCACAGGCCGGCGCGGACGCTCCCGCGGAGCGGTACGGCGTGTCGCAGCAGCTCCTGGAAGCCGCGCTGCTCGCCGCGGTGCGCGCGAACTCGCTGATCACCACGGTGTGGCGGCACAAGGTCGACGCGGTGGACCAGGACGAGGACACCGTCACGCTGACCGCGCGCGGCCCCGGCGGGACGGTCCGCTGGCGGGCCGCCTGGCTGGTGGCGTGCGACGGGCACCGGTCGCCGGTGCGGCGCGCCGCCGGGGTGCGGTTCCCGGGGCGCCCGCGGGTCGACCGGCTGCTGTGCGCGGATGTGAAGGTCGCGCTGCCGCGCGAGCCGTGGGACGAGTCGCCGATGGAGCCGTGGCTGTTCGTCGACCCGCCGTTCCAGCGGGACGCGACGGTGCTGGCGCAGCCGCTGGCGTCGGATGTGTGGCGGCTGACGTGGCAGTTGCCGCTGGCGCACGGCGTGGCGAAGGCCGCGGACGCGACCGCGCTGATCCCGGTGCACGGCGACCCGGGCGATCCGCGGCGGACCGCGGAGCGGGTGCGTGCGGTGCTGCGCACGTTGGAGTCCATGGGGTCGGACGGCGAGGGTCCGGACGGCGGCGCGGCCGAGGATCCGGCGTACGACCTGCTGTGGACCGGCGAGTTCGAGGTGCACCAGCGGCTGGCCCGCCGGTTCCGTGCCGGGCGGGTGCTGCTGGCGGGCGACGCCGCGCACCTGGTGCATCCGAACGTCGCGGACGGGGTGGACCTGGCCCTGCAGGACGTGCGGAACCTGGCCTGGAAGCTGGCGCTGGTGCTGGCCCGGCGGGCCCCGGAGCGGCTGGTGGAGACCTACCACGGGGAGCGTCGGAGTGCGGCGCGGCGGCGGTTGGCATACGGCGAGGACGCGCTGCATTTCCTGAGCCCGCGGGGCACCGCGCAGAAGGTCGGGCGGCGGCTGACGCTGATGGGCGCACGCAGCAAGGGCACTACGCTTCGGCGCCTGGATCCGCGGGCGCTGTTCGCGGATTCGTCGCCGGAGTACGCGGGTTCGCCGCTGCTGACGCCGGGCCGGGTGCCGGGGATCGGCGCGGTCGCCGACGACGTCGCGGTGGTGCGCGCGGACGGGGCGCGGGCGAAGCTGTCCGACTGCCTCGACCGCGGCCTGGTCGTGCTGCTGGTCGCGCCCGGCATAGAGGTCTGGGAAGGCGCCCGGTGGCGCGATGCCGGGGTGATGCCCGTGCTGCGCGCCCGGTTGGCCGAACTTCCGGTGGCCACCGAGTTGGTGGTGACGCCCGGCTATCCCGGAGCGGCCGCGCACACGCTGCTGCTGGTGCGCCCGGACGGGTACCTCGCGGCGTGGCTGCCGCCGGGTGCCGACGACGATCTGACCGCGGCCGCGCTGCGGGCGATAGGGCGGCGCGCGCCGGAGGAGGCCGCGGCCTGACGGCCGAGTCCCGGGGCGGGCCCGCCCCGGGACATGCGGCTCGGTGTCCGGCTCGGTTTACTGCCGGGCGTCCGGCCCGGGTCAGTCGCGGAACTCGGGCAGGACGTGCTTGCCCATCAGTTCGATGGAGCGCATGACCTCCTCGTGCCCGATCTTGTAGGGGTTGACCAGGCACAGCAGCAGGTCGCACCCGGCGGCTTCGTAGCGCTTGGCGACCTCGACGCAGTGGTCGGGGTCGCCGACGATCGCCGAGCCGGAGTTCTGCAGGTACGAGAAGTCGAGCCGGTTGAGCGCGCCCGCGCGGCGGTGCTCCAGGGGACCGGCCGCGTAGCTGTACGAGCCCAGTTCCTCCTTCTTCTCCTCCTGCCATTCGGCGACCGAGGCGATGAGTCCGCCGCCGTGCCCGACGTACCAGACGCACGATTCGGCGGCTTCGTCGACGGCCTGCTGCGTCGTCGGCGCGCAGTGCACCATCGTGAAGGTGGCGGCCTGGTCGTTGACGAACTTGCCCGCCGGGTTGGTGCACTCGTCCAGGCCCTGGCGGTAGAGCGCGATGCGGTCGGCGAGTTCCTCCGGCGGCACGCCCACGGTGAACGAGCACAGGCCGAGGCCGCGGCGGCCTATTTCGCGGTGGCCTTCCGGGCTGGAGGTGGCGCCCCACATCGGCGGGTGCGGCTTCTGCAGCGTGCGGGGCAGGACGCGGCGCGGCGCGCCCATCTGCCAGTACTTGCCCTGCGCCTGGTATTCGTCCTCGGTCCAGGCGCCGACGATGTGGTCGAGGGCCTCGTTCCACATCGCGCGGGTCTCCGCCGGGTCGATGTCGAAGCCTTCGAGTTCGGCGCGCGTGGAGCTGCGCCCGGTGCCGAACTCCACGCGGCCGTCGGAGATCAGGTCGAGCACGGCGGCGGACTCGGCGGTCCGGATCGGGTGGTTGTAGGGCTTGGGCAGCAGGCGGACGCCGTAGCCGAGGCGGATGTTCTGCGTGCGCGCGGCGATCGCGCCGTACAGGACCTCCGGGTTCGAACAGTGCGAGTACTCCTCGAGGAAGTGGTGCTCGACCGTCCAGAACGAGTGGAAGCCCATCTTGTCGCCGAGGACCGCCTGCTCGATGGTGTTCTTGTAGGCGCGGTGCTCGCTTTCGTCGTCCCACGGGCGGGCGACGGGGATCTCGTAGAACAGGGCGAATTTCATCGGTCCTCCGGTACGCGGGCGGGCAACGCAGGGCACGGGCGGGAGCCGAGGGCCAAGCACTCAGCTCGCGAAACCCCGGGTGATGAACTCGGAGACGAACGCCCGGACTTGGTCGGGGTCGTCGGGATCGAACGTGCGGGCGGGCACGGTGACCAGCGAGATGATCACCCGCATGATCCATTCGGTGGCGCGGTCCGGGTCGAGGTCGGGGCGGACCTCGCCGCGGTCCCGGGCCTCGGCGACGAACGGCCGCCAGAACCCGTGCCACGCGGCCAGCACCTGGTCGCTGTGCGCGAGCAGGAGCGTGGCGTCCTCGGATTCGCCGGGTCGGTAGCCGAGGCCGAGCTGGAGTTGCGCGGGACCCAGCGCGTGCACGTGCACGGCCGCTTCGGCGACCTGGCCGGCCAGCGTGTCGCGGCTGCGCACGAGCGGTTCGACGGCCGCCACGGTGAGCGCCGAGATCCGGGTCAGGACGGCTAGCACGAGCGCCTCGCGGTCCGCGAAGTGCAGGTACACGGTGCGGCGGGACACGCCCGCCTGCTGGGCGACGTCGTTCATGGACACCCGGCGGATGCCCCAGCGCCGGATGCAGTCGGTCGCCGCCTCGATGATCCGGTCCCGGGTCTCGGCGGCGCGCGCCGCACCCGGATGTGTCCCCGCGCCGGTACCGCGCGGGTCTTCCGCGGTGCCGCCGCGTGCCGTTTCCACCACGTCGTCCTCCGGTCGTGCCGCTGCGCAACTTCACAACTCTTGTAGAGGTGTGCAGGCGAGAAGTCCAGAGGCATCGGCTGTTGGCCCTGTCAACAGCCGATGGAGTGGCATATAAAGATCCTCACGTTCGACCTGCTCGGACCGTCCTGCCGTCGGGCCGGTCCGGGTCTGCCGATGAGCACTTCCGGCGCAAAACCGTCCGCACCACCGGAGGACCCGCATGCCCGTCGTACCTCAGATCCAGTCGATACTCGACGCCATCGCCGCCGCCCCGAAGCAGCCGGACGGGCTGTCGCTCGAGGAGCGCCGTGCCGCCGCCCACAAGGGGCTGGAGTCGGCGATCCTGGCGTTCGGCGAGGCCGCGCCGGGCGACGTGGCCAAGCGCGACGTGGCGATCACCGTGAAGATCCCCGACAACGGCACGATCCCGGCGCGCGTCTACACGCCGCCGACCCCGGCGCCGCGCGGCGGCCGCCCCGCGCACGTGTACTTCCACGGCGGCGCGTGGTGGCTGGGCACCCTCGACCACTTCGACGCCGAGTGCGCGAACCTCGCCAAGCTGACCGACTGCGTGGTCATCTCCGTCGACTACCGGCTCGCACCGGAGTTCGCCTACCCGGTGCCGCTCGAGGACGCCGTCGCGGCGTGGGTGTGGGTCCAGGAGCGCGCGTTCAGCCTGGGCGTCAACCCGGACAAGGTGTCCATCGGCGGCGACAGCGCGGGCGGCAACCTGGCCGCGGCGGCGACGCTGGCGCTGCGCGACCGGCGCATCCCGATGCCCGTCGCGCAGGTGCTGGAGGTTCCCGCCCTCGACCTGACGCTCGGTCAGCCGTCGGTGAAGGAGAACGGCACGGGCTACCTGCTGACCGAGGAAGGCATGCGGCAGGCCGTCGAGTTCTACATCGGCAAGCACGGCGACGCGACCGACCCGTACGCGTCCCCGCTGCACGCCGAGTCGCTGCTCGGGCTGCCGCAGGCGCTGGTGATGACCTGCGAGTACGACCCGCTGCGCGACGAGGGCGAGGCGTACGCCAAGCGCCTCGCCGAGGCCGGCGTGCCGGTCGAGGTCAAGCGCTGGGACGGACTGACGCACGGCGCGGGCATGTACACGGCGCTGCTGGAGGACGCGCGGGCGTTCCGGCAGACGATCGTGGACTTCCTGCGGGGCGTGCACAAGATCTGACGGGGGCGGCGCCGCACCTTCCCTTGCGGGGGGTGCGGCGCTTTCCTGTCTCCGTATCCTGCTCCCCGTTCTCCGTTCCCCGGTCTCCGTTCCCCCGTCTCCGGTCTCAGCCGAGCGGCGGGGTTTGCGGGACCGCGCCGGAGAGCTGTTCGTCGGGGCGTCCGCGGAGGTAGTCGGCGTACTCCGGGTGCGTGAACGCGAGGAAGCGCTCCTCGCGGATCGCCTCGAGCACGGTCTCGGCGGCGAGGGCCGGTTCGATGCCGCGGCCGGTCGTGTCGCCGAGCGCGGCTTCCAAAAACTCCGCGTCGGGGCTGGACTCGGCGGCCAGCGCGGCCGGGCGGTTGCGGCCGGAGCCGGGGAGCTTGGTGTTGACGTTTCCGGGGCACAGCACGGTCGACTTGAGCTTGGAACCCTGCGCGGCGAGATCGTGGGCGAGGGACTCGGCGGCGGCGTACGACGCGAACTTCGAGATCGTGTAGGCCGACGAGTACGCGGGCACGAACAGCCCGGCCGCCGACGACGTGGTCACGATGTGCCCCTCGGTGTCCTGCGCGATCATGCGCGGCACGAACGCCCGGATGCCGTGCACGACGCCCCACAGGTTGACCCGCAGCGTCCACTCCAGGTCGGCGGCGGGACGGCCCCAGATGACACCGCCCGCGAAGACGCCCGCGTTGTTGCACAGCACGTGCACAGCATCGAACGTGTCGTAGGCGAAGTCGGCGAGGGCGAACACCTGTTCCTCGTCGCCGACGTCGGTGACCCGGCCGGCCGCCTCGGCGCCGCGGGCCCGCAGCAGGTCGACGGTGCCGTCGAGAGCGTCCTTCTCGACGTCCGCCACCATCACCCGCATGCCCTCGGCCGCGAACCGCAGCGCCAGCGCGCGGCCGATGCCGCTGCCGGCACCGGTGACCACGGCCGTACGCCCGGCAAAATCACGCATGATGCCCTCCCCGTCGGCCATGCCTGGTTGGTGGTGCTGGGTTTTGCTGGTTCTGCTGTTTCTGCCGGGTTCTCCCGGGTGGTGCCTGGCGCTTCGCGGTGCCGGGTCGGGCGGCGTGCCGGAGTTCCCCGGAGTGGCCGCGTTTGCCCATACGAATCCGTATGGGCTTGCGTGCCGCGGAGCCTAGACCCTGGCGACGGGGTTTCCCAGGGGGCGGGATGCCAGCTCTGACTGGCACGGTGGGTGATGGCTTCGGGGTCGACTGCCGTGCTGCCGGGCGCCACGCCGTGTCCGATTCGTTCAAGACCGCGGCGGCGGAGGGCCCGTAGCGTCGACGCCATGACTCCTCGTTTCGCCTTCATCGGCCTGGTCGTCGCGGACATGGCGGCATCGCTCGCCTTCTACCGGCGCCTCGGCCTCGACATCCCCGCCTCCGCCGACACCGAGCCGCACGTCGACGTCGATCTGCCGGGCGGTCTCCAACTGGTGTTCGACACCGTCGACGTGGCCCGCGCCATCGAGCCGGACTGGGAACCGCCCCAGGGCGGCCACCACGCCGCGATCGCGTTCCGGTGCGACGACCCGGCGGAGGTCGACAAGCTGTACGCCGAGCTGGTCGCGGCCGGGCACACCGGGCACCTGCCGCCGTGGGACGCGTTCTGGGGCCAGCGGTACGCGGTGGTGCTGGACCCGGACGGGCACCACGTGGACCTGCTGGCGACGCTCTGAACGGGTCTCAGACTCCGACGAGTTCGCTGAGCGACAGCCCGGCCAGGGCTCTGACCTCGCGCGACAGGTGCGCCTGGTCGGCGTAGCCGGCGACGGCCGCGACGTCGGCGAACGGGTTGCCCGCGTACGCGAGATCGAGGGCCCGGCGGAGGCGCAGGACGCGGGCGAGCACTTTCGGCCCGTACCCGAACGCGGCGACGCTGCGGCGGTGCAACTGCCGGTCGCTCAAGCCGAGATCACGCGCCAGTTCGGCCACACCGACACCGCCCCGGAGCCGCCGCACGACAGCGGCGGCCACCGGATCGGGTGAACCACCGCGCAGCCGCCGCGCCGCGAAAGCCTCCAACACGGCGGCACGGTCGGGCGCTTCGGCGATCCGCTCGGCCAACGCGCGGGCGTCCGGGGCGCCGTCCACCACGGCGAGCGGCTCCCGGCGATCCCGCAGTTCCGACGCCGGGATCCCGAACACCGCAGGCCCCCACCCGGGCGCGAACCGCAGCCCGACGTAGGCCCCGGCGGGCCCGGGGACCACATGCGCCTGCGTATCGGGCCCGGCGACGACAAGCCCGGCGTCACCGAGCCAGATCAGATCCATACAGCCGTCGGGCAGCACCCGCGTGGTCCGCCCCCGCCGCTCGTCCGCCGACCGCGACCAGAGGACGGCGCCGGGGATGCGGGAGGGACGTTCCTGGTACACGCGATCCAGTCTGCCGCATGCGCGATTCCTTCGCTCACTTGTTCGACTTTCCCCGGATCGGCGCCCTCCCCGGCCCGCCGTGCGACCATCCGTCGACATCGTCGAGTCTTCCCGCCCGACGGACTTCACCGGACCGCGGGGGGCATGCTCATGCGCCGCACTACAGCCGCCGTCGTCATCGGCCTAGTCCCGACCACGTCCGGGTGGCGGCGGCGACAATGCACCCTCCCACCCCGAATCCGGCGCAGCGACGACAGCGTCGGCGACCACCCCTGGCCCGAACAGCCCCTCACCACCACAGCCGCTCGGTCCCGCCTCCCCGCCCCGGACACCCCCAACCGCGCAACCGCCGCCTCCATCACCGCCGCCCTCGCCCGCGCCACGCACGTCACCGACCTCGGCAACGTCACCGACAACACGCCCAGTTGCGCGTCCCGGACAGCCCCGGACGACACCACCCGCATCCAACTGATCACCACGACACGGTGTCGGTCTACGAGTTCCCGAACGAGACCGCTGCCGAGGCGTGGACCACAGCCATGTCCTGGAACGACGAAGACGTCTGCCGAGTCGGCTACTTGACCCTCACCTGGACCACCTGCGACCAGCAGCGGACACCCATCGCAACCCGGGAACAACTGTGCGGCCTCACCCAGTCGATGGCGCCAGCGTGAGGCGTAGGCGGCCGGGGAGAAGAACCGGACCTGACGAAGAACCGCAGCTGCACCCGGCAAGATCCGTCACGAGACCCGCGCCGCTGCCGACAATCACCTCCGGCTTGTGCGCCGAATGGGCGGCGTTGTCCGCGTCCGGGGTCCCGCAGGCCGCGCCTGGCGTCAGCCTGGCGCTCGGCATTACGCGCGTGATGGCGCTGCCCGTCGTCGATCGGCTGCTCCCGACGTGGCCGCGCGCCGCCGGTCCGGACCCGGTGCGTTCCGCGGCATACCGCGAGCGCGCGCAGTTCCTGGCGCTGCTCGCCAGCATCTACCCGTGCCACATCCAACCGGACCCCGCCGAACCTGACTGACAGGTGCTGCATCTCCGCCTCCCGACAAGGCAGGCCACATGGCACATCGCGCCGGGCGACGTAGAGCTGTTCACCCACGTGCGCCGAGACGTCACCGAACCATGGGACGGAGACACCACGGATGAGAAGTACGCGCGGGTGACTGAGGCCGCGGCTCGGAACGCGAGGCGCGAATGACCGCTCCCACAACCCCGACGACGGTCGACCTAATCGTCGTCCTGACCCGGCTGGCAACCAAGCTCGACACGGCGACGACCCAGTCTCGCCGACCAGGAGACACGGGGGCTACGTGTCGTCGAAAGCGGCATCCTCACCGAGGCCGACGTATCGCAACTCCGCGCCGACGTCGAAGCCCTGAAACGCAGTCGCTGGCCGGTGGCGTCCATTTCGGCACTGACCGCCGCCGCCGCGCTCGGCGCGACGGCGTGGCAGGCCATTGGCCACTGAACCGCCGCCCGTCCTCTCCCGGGGGCGGGCGGCTTTCGTCGTTGCCCCAGCCGGTGAACGAGCAGTTGCCGGGCTTCACGCCCCCTCTTGCTTGACTACGACTTCGGCGCGATGCAGTCGTGAGCCAGCTTCCCCTGTCGCTCCGACCGCGCCTTGAACTCGGCCGGGTCCTCATCGCTCCAGCCCCGGAACGCGTTGTTGGCGTAGATTTCCGCGTCGATCTCCGCCGCCAGCCGACTGGCCTCCGCACACGCCGACTGCCTCGGGCTTACGCCGTCGTCCGACGTGTCTCTCCCGTTGAAAGGCAGCAGCACGGCGAGGGCGATGAGGAGTGCGGCGCCCCCCACCACCCACCTGACCCCCTCCGCCTTCAGTGCGCGGGGTTCGTCCGGTGTCGACTCGCGGTGCCAAGGGCGGTCTGGTACTTCGGCCATGAGTCCCCCTCGTCGGCCTCTCTCGGAAGGCTAGCGGCCGGGAGCGCGGTGATTCCGGCGTTTGCTCAGTCCCACAACCATGGGCTCAACTGACGTGGCCATCGTCCGCTTGCTGGCCATTGGACTTTTCCCCGCGCGGCACCTTCCCGCAGGCCAGGACCCGAGGCGATCAAGAATCGCAAGCTCGTTCTGATCAGGATCTTTAAAGAGCGTCAAGAACGCGCCACCGAGGCTAGAGGCGCGGGTTCCACCGCTGCCCGGTCAAGGCCGCCTCGACCAGCCCGGCCTCATGCTCGACTGCGGCAACGCGGGCCCCTCGTGCTCGTACATGCGGACCAGCCCGTGTACGACCTGCGGCCCAAGCCGCGGCTCGACCTCGGCGCGGGCCGTGCCGTAGCCGTGGCGCGCGGCCGCCAACGCAGCCATCGCGTGCTGTCTGGCCGGGCGGGCGAGCAGGACGGGGTGCCGTTGGAGGACCTCATGGCGGCGGTACTCGGGTGGGCAGAGGTCCCACAGCCAAGCGACGGCCGTCTCCTCCCAGCCCTCGACGCCGGCGGGCGCACCCCATGGGGCCAGCCCGGCGGCGCGATGCCATCCTGGCCCCGAGGCACATTCTCGCCCATATGTTCGATCATGGCACAGGGTGTGCGGACGTGCGGTACGCGTGCCCCTGCCCCATGACAGCCAATCTTGGACGTGTGCCATCGAACTTCGGGCGGCCAGGTCTTTGACGTGTCCGACGTGTCTCCAGCTCAGCGAGGGCCGGTGATCCAGCGTCCGTCAAGGACGTCGTTGATCATTCGCGTCGTGACGGCCTGCCGCATCGAGAAGAGAGCCCCGAATGAGTCTGTGCGCACCATGACGTCACGGGCTTGGTCGCGTGATCGGCCAGCGATGATGCTTCGCGCCTCAGCTTCGATGGAACGCATCGAAGCGGCGAAGCGACTGTAGAACAGGTCCTCCGGCCCCAGCTGCCCGACGCCAGCCATCGCCTGATGGACCTGTTGCCGCAGCTCAGTCGACCTTTCGTCAAACTCCGCAAGCGTCGCGAATTGGCCAGACGAGGCGTCCCACATGACGTACATCAGATACGTAAGCCACTCCTGCGCGGCGGCGCGGACGCCGCCGATCAAGGCGACAGCCTCAGCTCGTTTGGCATCCTCTATTCGGTCTGCCTCAGACTTTGCGCTGCGCCTCTGGAGAGCCACCCCGACGCCACCGGCGATGACAGCGCCCGCCACCGTTCCCACCACACCGATCCAGGCAGCGTCCATCGGCCCCTTCTGCTTGGGAGCCCAGAGTAGTCGCTCCCTACTGACCGCAGGTCGAGGTTGTGGGGGCATCCAAACTTGCGCGGCACTCGATCAACGTTCGCTGCCACGGGACAGACCCCCGACAAGAACCGACGGGCCCCCGGCTTCCCGCGAAGGAAGCCGAAGGCCCGTTTCCAGGCTGGCGGACGTCAGGCTCTCGGCTGCGTCGGCCCTGTCGGCGATCCGAACCACACGCGTTGCCCGTCCGGGGTCACGGTGAGGCCGAATCCCTCTGCCTCCGGGCGCCCGTGATCCCGGAACCACTCGACCGCGGCGACGAACTCGCTCGCCAAGTCGTCCGGCCCGTAGGCGCACGTCCTCGTCGGGGCCTTGTCCTTGTACGTCACCGCGGCACAGGACTCGCCCGCGGCCCCCGCGCGGTACAGGTACCGGGTCTTCTCCCCGTCCTCGTCGTCGAGCACGGTTGTCACGACATCCGGCAGGGCGAAGCCGACAACGAGCGGTCTGAACCCCGTCGTCCCGATGTCGAGCGTCGACGCGGGAACGTCGAGTTCGGCACGGGCGCCGGCGGTCAGCCAGCCCTCCGGGAACACCGGCCATGTGTTGCGCTGCGACCGGGCTTTCATGTAGCTGAGGCCCTCGCCGAACTGGCCGGACGCGCTGCCGTCGTCGGCTTTGACCAAGGGGAGCAGCACATCGTGCCAGGGGGTGAACCGTGTCCCCCAGGGCATGACGATCCGGCCGCCGGTCACCGTTTGGGCGAGCCAGGCGGTCGGCACGGTGCGGATGCCGCAGGTGACGAACACGCGGTCGTACGGGCCGCCGTCCTCACACCCGTCGAGCCCGTCGCCGGTCACGACCTGGACGTCGACGCCGACCGCGGCGAGGTTCTCCCGCGCGCCGTCGGCAAGGGCCTTGTCGACCTCGACGGAAACGACGTGCCCGGTCGGCCCGACTCGGTCCCGCAGGAGGGCAGAGGTGTAGCCCGTGCCGGTGCCGATCTCCAACACCCGTTGCCCTGGTCGGACGTCGAGGGCGTCGAGCATCTGCCGCACGGTCGTCGGCATCGAGCACGAGCAGGTGGCAACCCCGTCGTCATCCGGCGGGATGTCGGCGCCGCCGTCCCACTGCGTCACGATGACCGTGTCCGCGTTCACGATGTCACGCCACCGTTTCGGATCGGCCGCGCGGTCGATCATCTGGCCGTCGTCGCGGAAGGCCATGGGGATGAACGGTGCGCGGTCTCGGCCGAGCAGGGCCAAAGAGACGTTCTCCCCGGCCCCGCTCGTCTGCTCGTCAGTCGTCATCGCGGCGGTGGCTCCCGCCTCCGGCCGGCGGGGTGCCGTCCTGCTCGGGCTTCCCGGGCGGCGGGCTGGGCTTCTTCGGTTGCTCGGGCATGAGTTGTCTCCCATCCGTTTCGTGGTGCACCGGTTTCGTCGTACCCCGCCTTGCTACTTCGGGTTCGGCGGCGGGGGCGGAGGTGGCGGCGGCGGAGTAATCGGGGGTTCCACGATGGGGGCGCGCGGGCCTTGGTGCCGGTCTTCGGTCATCGTTCCCTCCTTCGAGCAACGGGCCGATGCGGTTCTCAGCCCCACGCCGTACGGCGTTGGGGTTTGGTCCCCGCCCGGCGCCGGTGGATCTGGCGGTGCTCCGGCGCCGGGCGGGTGTTCAGGTGGGCCAGGCGTCAACGAGACCGATCAGCAGGCCGATAGCCGCGGGGTGTCCTACGCCGGACGCGCAATGGCCCCGCCTCGGGAAGGTCGGTGACCGGGCTGCCGTCCGGGTTGCGGCCGGAGACCTCCGGGCGGAGGAGATACATCCCGATGTCGAGGTCGTACGCCTGCTCCGGAGTGACGAGGAACCGGAGGGGCTTGGACTGCCCCTCGATCGTCACCTCGAAGAACAGCGGCTGCTCTTTGTCGCCGGAGTAGCCGGCCTTGAACTTCCCGGAGACGCGGTGCACGGTCCTGTTGAGGGTCATCGGGGTGTCCTTGGCGTGGCGCGGGTGCACCGTCGGTTCGGCGGCCGCCCCGCAGCCGGGCGGGTGTTCACGGGTGGAGCACCTGGGGCCGGTACGACGGCGGGTTCGGCAGGGTGCGGACGAGTTCGGCTTGGAGCAGGTGCCACACGTGCCATGCCTCTTCGCGGGTGAGCTTGTGCGTGTGCTCGGGGTCCGCGGCGAAGCGGATGGCGACCGGCCGCGTCGGGTCGTCGCTCGGGCCGATGTCGGCCGGGGGGGTCACGTCGGACATCTCCGTCCCTCCGGTTGGGGTGGCGGGGTTCAGGTTGGCCCGGGGGTGAGTGGCATTCCGATGCCGTTGTCGATGCCGTTCCGATGCCGTTCCGGCCGTTTTTGCCGGAGCCACCGATACCGTGTACGGAAGGCTGAAAACGGCGTGTGTCAGGGGGCGTTCCGATGGCCAACGGCCGGTACAAGTACCCACCGAACGACAGGCTCCGGGCGGTCCGCACCGAGCAGCGCCGGCAGTCCCGCGCGGAGTTCGCCGACGCCCTCGCCGCGAAGGCTGCCGAACTCGGCGAGAACGTCGGTGCCGATGTCCGGCTGATCGCGAAGTGGGAGGACGGCGAGACCGGTCGGCCGCGCGCGGTGTACCGGCGACTCCTGGTCGCCTTGACCGGCTGCACAGAACACGAACTCGGCATCGCCGCACCGTCGTCCGCCCCCGGCGCAACGGCATCGGAACGGCCGACCCCGACGCCTACGGTTCCCGCCGTGGACCGCCGCCAATTCCTCGCCGCCGGAGTGTCCGCACTCACCGGCCCCGCACCCTCGAACGCCGCACCAACCGCCCCCGCGCACGTCGATCCGCAGCTCGTCGACTACTTCCGCACCCAGCTTCAAGGCCACTACGTCGCCGACATGCTGCTCGGCCCCCACCACCTGATCGCATCCGTGACCGCGCAGCACCAACTCATCTGCGACCTTGCCCGCGCGGCCGTCGGCGAGCTGCGCCGCGAGCTTCTACGCGTGGGTGCCGCGTACGCCGCCATGCTTGGCTGGCTGTGCCAAGACGCCGGCCTGCATGACCACTCCCTACGGTGGCGAGACATCACCCTCGACATGGCCCACCGTGCCCGCGACACGCAGCTCGTCGGCTACGCGCTGGCGAACAAGGCCAGCTTGTGCGTGGACATCGGCGACGGGACCGGTGCCGTCGACCTTGCCGACGCCGCGCTTGAAGAACCGTCGTCGCTGGCACCCAAGGTGCAGGTGATCGCCCGCGTCCACGCCGCGCACGGGTACTCCGTCGTCGGGGACCGCCGCGCCGTCGACTACCTCCTCGACGGAGCCGCGCCGCTCGTGACCCGCGTTGACGACGACTTACCGTGGGGCGACGCATGCCGCCGCACCCCCGGCTACCTCGAAGTGCAGCGCGCCACCTGCTATGGCCGTCTCGTCGACGACCAGGCCGCCGCTCGCGAAGCCGACGGAATCTGGTCCCAGGTGCTGGCCACGATGCCGCAGGAACAGCGGCGCGACCGCGGCGTCTTCCAGATCCGGCACGCCGCGGTCGCCGCCACGCTCGGGCAGCCGGACCGGGCCCTCGTACTCGCCGCCGAAGCCGCGTCGACCGCGACGGCGACCGGGTCGGTTCGTGCCCGCCGTGAGCTTGCCGGCCTGCGCGACCGGATGCGGCCGTGGGCAGAGGACCGGTACGGCCGGGACCTTGAGGAGATGCTGACTACGATCGGCATCGGTCCGTCCTGACGTCGACCCCAGGGGGAGCACGTGGCCGTCCCGGAACCGCTCAGCGAAGACACCATCACCGAACGCCTCGCCCAGTTGCCCGGGTGGACGCGGGACGGCAACGCGATCACGCGGACGTTCGCGCACACGTATCACGAGACCCTGCACCTGGCGATGTACGTGGGGGCGAAGGCGCGCGAGGTGGGCCATCACCCCGACATCCACATCACCTGGCAGCGCATCCGTTTCGACATCACGACCCACGATGCCGGCGACCGTCTCACTCGCGCCGATTTCGATCTCGCCGCGCACATCGACAACATCGCCGAGAAGCACGGCGCCACACCCGTCTAACGGCGCTCCGGCGGCGGCCGGATCTGGTCACCGCCCGTGCCCGTACCAGAAACCCTCGTCCATGTGCTCCCGGACACGGCGTGTCAGACACGCCGTGTCCGGGCGAAGCTTCGGAGCCCACTCTCCTGTTCGGCATCCGCCCAACGCGCCCCAGCAAGATCATTCCCAGGGACACCACAGGGACAGACAGCCCGGTTGGACGCCTCAGGGACGCCTCAGGGACAGAGAGTTTGATCAACGTCGACACACGTTGCCGAACGTTGATCAACCTCGTTTCCCCAGGTCAGCGCCCCGCTGTCAGCATTCGATGATGTTGACCGCGAGGCCGCCGCGGGCGGTCTCCTTGTACTTCGTCTTCATGTCGGCGCCTGTCTCCTTCATGGTTTTGATGGCCTTGTCGAGGGAGACGTGGTGGCGGCCATCGCCGCGGAGGGCCATGCGGGCGGCGGTGACGGCTTTGACGGCGGCCATGCCGTTGCGTTCGATGCAGGGGATTTGGACGAGGCCGCCTACCGGGTCGCAGGTGAGGCCGAGGTTGTGTTCGATGCCGATTTCGGCGGCGTTCTCGACTTGTTCGGGGGTGCCGCCGAGGACTTCGGCGAGGCCGCCGGCGGCCATGGCGCAGGCGGAGCCGACCTCGCCCTGGCAGCCGACTTCGGCGCCGGAGATCGAGGCGTTCTCCTTGAAGAGCATGCCGATGGCACCGGCCGCGAGGAGGAAGCGGACGATGCCGTCGTCGTCGGCGCTGGGGACGGACGCGGCGTAGTGGTGCAGGACCGCGGGGATGATGCCTGCGGCGCCGTTGGTGGGGGCGGTGACGACGCGGCCGCCCGCGGCGTTCTCCTCGTTGACGGCCATCGCCCAGAGGGTCACCCACTCCATGGCGTGGCTGGCGCGGTCGCCCTCGGCACGCAGGGCCTTGGCGGTGTGGGCGGCGCGGCGGCGGACTTTGAGGCCGCCGGGGAGGATCCCTTCGGTTTTGAGGCCGCGCGTCACGCATGCCTGCATGACGTCCCAGATTTCCAGGAGTCCGGCGCGGACCTCGGCTTCGGTGCGCCAGGCCTTCTCGTTCTCGAGCATGAGCGCGGAGACGGACAGGCCGGTCTCGCGGGTCAGGCGCAGGAGTTCGTCGCCGGTGCGGAAGGGGTGGCGCAGCTCGGTGTCGTCGGGTTTGACGCGGTCCGCACCGACGGCGTCCTCGTCGACGACGAAGCCGCCGCCGACCGAGTAGTAGGTCTTCTCCAGCACGGGCACGCCGTCGGTGTCGTACGCGCACAGGGTCATGCCGTTGGCGTGGTACGGCAGCGACCGCCGACGGTGCAGCACCAGGTCGCGGTCCGGGTCGAACGGGATCTCGTGCGCGTCCCCGACCTGGTCGCCGAGGAGGCGGAGGCGGCGGGCGCCGCGGATCCGGTCGAGGACGGGTTCGACGCCGAGCGGGTCGACGGTGCGCGGGGAGTAGCCCTCCAGGCCGAGCAGGACGGCTTTGGGGGTGCCGTGGCCGTGGCCGGTGGCGCCGAGGGAGCCGAAGAGTTCGGCGCGGACGGACGCGGTCTGGGTGAGCAGGCCTTGCGCTTTTAGCCGTCGGGCGAACATGCGGGCGGCACGCATCGGGCCGACCGTGTGCGAACTCGACGGGCCTATGCCGATCGAGAACATGTCGAAGACGCTGATCGCCAAGACGGTGGCCTTTCCTGCGGTCGCCGGTCGGGGTGGGAACGGGCTCCCGCCCGGGACGGCTTGTGGCACCCGGGCGGATGCTCCCAGGGTATGCGGGCGGCGGCGCGCGCGGTGAGCGGACGGCGGACGGACGGGCGGGCCGCCGTGCGGGGGTCCGGGGACGGCCACAGGGGACAGCCACAACAGCGTGCGTTTCGGCCGCGGGACCGACCAGGGGCCGGGTCGGCTGCCCCGGGCCCGCCGGACGGTCCGAGGCACCCGACCGCCGCCTCGCCCTCCGCCCCTCCCGATCAGTCCGGGATCTGCGGGTCGTACGTCCACACGTCGTCGTCGCCCTCGTCCTGGTCGGCCTCGGCGTCGAGGGCCTCGCGGACGATACGGAGGGCGAGGCCTTCGGGGTAGCCCTTGCGGGCGAGCATGCCGGCGAGGCGGCGCATGCGGACCTGGCGGTCCTTGCCGCGGGTGGCCGGGAGGCGTTTCGCGACCAGGACGCGGGCGGTGGCCAACTCCTGTTCGGGGTCGAGGCGTTCGACGGCCTCGGTGACCACTTCGGCGGCGACGCCGCGGTGCCGGAGTTCGCGGGCGAGGGCGCGTTTGGCGAGGCCGCGGCCGACGTGGCGGGTGTCGACCCAGGCGTGGGCGAACGCGGCGTCGTCGATGAGCTTGACCTCGGTGAACCGGCCGAGGACGTGGTCGGCCACCTCGTCCGGCACGCCGCGCTGCCGCAGCGCGTCGGCCAATTGGGCGCGGGTGCGCGGCTGGCCGGTCAGCAGCCGCAGGCAGATCGCGCGAGCCGCGGCCTCCGGGTCCTGGTCGGGATCGATCTGCGCCGGGCCGCGGCGGCGGGTGCGGTCGGCCGAGCGGGGGTCGCGGCCGCCGTCCGGGTCGGTGCTCTCCGCTTCGTCGCGGGTGCTGCTCGACCAGCGCGGGCCGGAGCGGCCGCGTCCGCGGCGTCCCCCACGGCCGCGGCGGGTGCCGGCACCGCCGTAACCGTCATCGGAGCCGCCGGAGGAGTCGGCGTCATCAGGGCCTTCGACGTCGCGAGAGCGGGAGCTGCCTTCCGTGCCTGCCCCGTCGCCGTCCCTCCGTCCCCCACCGACCGTCGACGCCCCGGCGAACGGGTCGTCGGCATCGGCCTCGTACGCCGACGCACGCCGGGGTCGCTGCCGCCCCCCACGCGGGGCATCGTCGCCGTCCCCCGCCGCGGAACCTCGACGCGGGCCGGTGCGGCGTTCCGTCTTCGCCCAAGTGCTCGCCGCGTCCGCGGACAGCGTCGTGCCGCCCGCGAGCGCTTCGCCGAGCGAGGCGAGCGCGCGTGCGCGCTCCTCGTCGGTGAGTTCCTTCGCCCACGTGTCGTTCCAGGCGGGCTCGCCGCCCGCTGCTCCGCTGCTCACGCGGCACTGCTCCTCGTGCTCCGCGTCCTCGTGCTCCGCGGCGGAAGGCCCCCGAGCCGGGCGGCGGCCGCCCGGTCCCGTCCTCCTGCCGGAGCCGTGCGGCGCGCCGTCGACGTGACCGCCGCGCGCCGCTGCTCTCGTCCGCCCCGTGCGGGGCTCGTGCGTGCTCCCCTGCGGGATCCCGCCGGCCCGCGGCCGGTCAGGACTCGGCCGGGGCTTCCTCCTCGGTGGCCTCCGCGTCGACGCGCGGGCCGACACCGAGCTTTTCCTTGATCTTCTTCTCGATCTCGTTGGCGAGGTCGGGGTTGTCCTTGAGGAAGTTGCGGGCGTTCTCCTTGCCCTGGCCGAGCTGGTCGCCCTCGTACGTGTACCAGGCGCCGGCCTTGCGGATGAAGCCGTGCTCGACGCCCATGTCGATCAGGCCGCCCTCGCGGCTGATGCCCACGCCGTACAGGATGTCGAACTCGGCCTGCTTGAACGGCGCGGCCATCTTGTTCTTCACGACCTTGACGCGGGTGCGGTTGCCGACCGCCTCGGTGCCGTCCTTCAGCGTCTCGATACGGCGGATGTCGAGCCGGATCGACGAGTAGAACTTCAGCGCCTTGCCACCGGTCGTGGTCTCCGGCGAACCGAACATCACGCCGATCTTCTCGCGCAGCTGGTTGATGAAGATCGCGGTGGTCTTGGTCTGGTTCAGCGCACCGGCGACCTTGCGCAGCGCCTGGCTCATCAGGCGGGCCTGGAGGCCGACGTGCGAGTCGCCCATCTCGCCTTCGATTTCCGCGCGCGGGACGAGCGCCGCGACGGAGTCGATGACGATGATGTCGAGCGCGCCGGAGCGGATGAGCATGTCGGCGATCTCCAGCGCCTGCTCGCCGGTGTCCGGCTGGGAGACCAGCAGGGCGTCGGTGTCGACGCCGAGCTTGCGGGCGTACTCCGGGTCGAGGGCGTGCTCGGCGTCGACGATCGCGGCGACGCCGCCGGCCCGCTGCGCGTTGGCGATCGCGTGGAGCGCGACGGTGGTCTTACCGGAGGACTCGGGGCCGTAGACCTCGACGATGCGGCCGCGCGGAAGGCCACCGATACCGAGGGCGACGTCGAGCGCGATCGACCCGGTGGGGATGACCTCGACGGGCGCCCGCGCGTCGTCGCCGAGGCGCATGACGGAGCCCTTGCCGAACTGACGCTCAATCTGGGCGAGGGCGGCGTCGAGCGCCTTCTCGCGGTCCTGTCCTGCCATCGCTGATGCCGCCCTGTCGGGTCGTGGTGTGCGCTTCATTGTCATGACGCTAACCCGTCCGACCGACATCGTGGGGCCCGCCTCGCACACCTGTGGATAACTCCGCGCCTCAAGCGTATGCGAACTTTTGTTCGATCACGACTCCGACACGCGCCGGGGGGCGGGGATTCAGGCGAAAGAGGGGTGCCTGGCACAGGGGTGGCGTGGGCCGCCCGGGAGGGCGTTTCGGCAGGTGGGGGCGGCCGCGAACGGCACGCGGCACCGGGGCGGCGCGGGGTGGGGCGAACGTCACCCGATCGAGGGATGGGGACGACAACGACGGGTGGCCGCCGGGAGAACTGGGAGAGCCGGGAGAGCGGAAGGCGGGCCGGAGCACCGGCCCCGCGGTCAGGCGTCCCGCGACGCCGCAACCCGCCGCGGGTGGCGCGCGCGAAGGATGTAGTACCAGGCGATGTTGCCGTCGACCGCGGCCAGCAGCAGGAACGGGACGCCCAGCCAGCTGCCGTTCACGAAGGCGACGACCGCCGCGGCCACGGCGAGCACGCAGACCACGACCGCGAGGATCGCGACGCGCGGCGTGCGGGCCGGGGTGGATCCGGCGGAGGCGGAGTCTGCGGTGGGCGCGGTGGACATGAGCCGAACTCCCGTGACGGCGGTGGCGTACACCCCATTGTCCCCGACCGGGGCACCGGCCCCGCACCCGCCCCACGGAGGCCGGCAGCACCACCGCGAGCCGCGCACCCCGGAGACCGGCGCCACCGCCGCAAACCGTGCACCGGGAGACCGACGGCACCATCACGAACCGCACCCCGGAGAATGTCGAGGCCACCCCGAGCCGCGCCCCGAAGGCGCTTCACGTCGCGCGCAGCCGCACCCGCCGAAGAAAGTTGAAATCGAAACGACCCGGGTGTAGCTTGTTCAACGTTCAACCAGCGCTTTTCGGAGGTCCTCCCATGTCCCGCATCCTCGCCATCTCCGGCTCGATCCGCACCGAGTCCTTCAACACCGCGGTGCTCAACGCGCTCGCCCCGTTCGCCCCCGAGGGTATGTCCATCGAGGTCTTCAAGGGCATCGACGAGCTTCCGCACTTCAACCAGGACCTGGAGGGCGACGTCCCGGCCTCGGTCATCCGCCTGCGCGAGGCCGTCCAGGCCGCCGACGGCGTCGTCATCTCCACGCCGGAGTACAACCGCGCCATCCCGGGCGTCCTGAAGAACGCCCTGGACTGGGCGTCGCGTCCGTACGGCCAGTCCTCCTGGCAGGGCAAGCCGGTCGCCGTGCTCTCCTCGTCGCCGGGCGTCCAGGGCGGCATCCGCGCGCAGGAGGAGCTGAAGGGCCAGCTCCGCAACCTGGCCGCGTACGTCGTCAGCGGCCCGGAGATCGCGATCCCCGAGGTGCACACCCGGGTGAGCGTCGACGCGCAGGCCGTCGCCACCCTGAACGACCCGGCCACCGCGGGCATGGTCAAGTACCTGCTCGAGGCGCTGCAGCTCGCCGTGGACGCCAACACCGGCGCCAACCACGTCAAGGCGCTCAACGCCTGGGCCGCGTCGCTCGCCGGCTGACCGCGTCCGCGACGGCGGCCCGGCCGGGGAGGACCGACCGGACCGGCCGGTACCGCCGCCGAACCGCGGCAACAGCAGCGCACGCAAACCGCCGAGGGCCCGACACCATGCGGTGTCGGGCCCTCGGCGGTTTGACGTGGCAGCGGCCGCGCCGCGACCGGGTGCACACGGCACCGGTCGCACGTCACAGCCTCACGCGGCATGCGGCATGCGGCATGCGGCATGCGGCAGGTCACACGTCCGTGACCCGCACCCCCGCGTGCACCTTGTAACGGCGGTTCACCGAGATCAGGTTCGCGGTGAGCGCCTCGACCTGGCCCGCGTTGCGGAGCCGGCCCGCGTACACGCCGCGCATGCCCGGGATGCGGCCCGCGAGCGCCTGCACGATGTCGGTCGCCGCGCGCTCGTCGCCGAGCACCATGATGTCCGTGTCCAGCGCCTCGACGTTCGGGTCGAGCAGCAGCACGGCCGAGACGTGGTGGAACGCCGCGGTCACCCGCGACTCCGGCAGGACGGCCGCGGCCTGCTGGGCGGCGCTGCCTTCCTCGACGGGAAGCGAGTACGCGCCCTGCTTGTCGAAGCCCATCGGGTTGACGCAGTCGACGACGATCTTGCCCGCGAGCTGCCCGGCCAGCGAAGCCAGCAGCTCCTTGTGGCCTTCCCACGGCACCGCCACGATCACGACGTCGCTTTCCGCGGCGCACGTGGCGTTGTCGGTCCCGCGTACACCCGCGCCCAGCTCCGCGGCGGCGGACTCGGCGCGGTCCGCGCTGCGCGAACCGATGATCACTTTCTGGCCCGCGACGGCCAGGCGGTAGGCAAGGCCGCGGCCCTGCTCGCCGGTGCCGCCGAGGACACCGACCACGAGGCTGCCGACGTCCGGCAGCTCGCGCGGGTCGCGCTGGGCGTTGGAGGGGGTAGTCATGGCGTGATCCTGCCAGCGAGGTCGTGAAGAGGCACGAGACGGCGGTCAGATGCAGCCGAGGTCACAGTCTCAATTCCGACCTAAGCCGCCATCCGCATGAATTTTCACCTTTGACACTTACCTAAAGACCCCCCAAACATGTGACAACCGGCACAAATCATGCTCTTTTGATAAGGAAATCGTTCGGCACCGGGCCGGACATGTCCCGCCCACGGGAGGCACCGATGCCGGCGAAGTTCGTGCTCAGCCAGGCGCGCACCGGGAAATACGTGTTCATGGTCGAGTCCGCCAAGGGGGCCACGCTGGCGAAGTCCCCGGCGTACGACACCAAGCGCGAGGCGATGACCGCGCTCCGCACCGTCCAGCGCATGGGCGAGGGCGGCACGGTCGACGACCGGACGAAGGCCGACGCGAAGCCGACCGCGAAGAAGACCGCCAAGCAGGTCGCGAAGAAGGTCACCGCAAAGGCCGCCGCGGCGAAGAAGACCGCGGCCAAGAAGGTCAGCGCGACGAAGGCGGCGGCGAAGAAGACGGCCGCGAAGAAGAGCGCGGCCAAGAAGACCGCTTCGAAGGCGACTCCGGCCAAGAAGACCGTGGCGAAGAAGACGACGGCGAAGAAGACCGCCGCCAAGAAGACCGCGGCCAAGAAGGCCCCCGCCAAGAAGACCGCCAAGCGCGCCCCGGCGACGAAGAGCGCGGCCCGCAAGACCACCACGCGCAAGGCCGCGGCGCGCAAGAAGTAACGCGGGAATCAGGGCCGGAAGCGGCGTGGGAAACCACGCGGGACGTGCCGGGAACGGCCGGACCGGCGGGCGCTGGACGCACCCGCCGGTCCGGCCGTCGCCGTTCTCGTGTCCACCCGTCTGTCCGTTTCGGCGCCGCCGCTAAGCCGGCGGGTCCCCCTTCGGCCGGTCGTTCCACTCCGGGTCCCCGTCCCACGCCTCGTTGCGTTCACGGGCGATTTCCAGGGCGTGCTCGGCCTCCGAGCGGGTCGTGTACGGTCCCAGCCGGTCGAGTGCCCGGCACTCGGGGCCTTCCTCGACCTTGTTGTGCCGCACGCAGTAGTACCACTCCCCCGGCTTGCCTTTCGGGCGCCGCCACAGCCTGAACATCGCGTACTCCTCTTTCCCGGGTCTCCCCCCAGGGCCGCTGAGGTTTCGCCCGTGATGATGCCCGGGCCGCGCTGGCTACACTCGCAGGTTATGGCGACTCTCGTGCCCGGCAGGCCCACCCCGATCCGCACCGTCCCCGCCGACATTCCGCGTCCGGAATACGTCGGCAAGCCGGGCCCCGCGCCCTACACCGGCCCCGACGTGCAGAGCGCCGAGACCATCGAGAAGATGCGCGTGGCCGGCCGCATCGCCGCGGGCTCGATGGCGGAGGCCGCCAAGCACGTCGCGCCCGGCGTGACGACGGACGAGCTGGACCGCGTCGCGCACGAGTACATCCTCGACCACGGCGCCTACCCGTCCTGCCTGGGCTACCGCGGCTACCCGAAGACGATCTGCTCGTCGATCAACGAGGTCATCTGCCACGGCATCCCGGACACCACGCGCCTGAACGACGGCGACATCGTCAACATCGACGTGACGGTGTTCATCGACGGCGTGCACGGCGACACCGACGCGACCTACCTGGTCGGCGACGTCGACGAGGAGTCGCGGCAGCTCGTCGACCGCACCCGCGAGGCCCTCAACCGGGGCATCAAAGCGGTGCGCCCGGGGCGGCAGATCAACGTGATCGGACGGGTCATCGAGTCGTACGCCAAGCGCTTCGGCTACGGCGTCGTCCGCGACTTCACCGGCCACGGCATCAACTCGTCGTTCCACTCCGGCCTGATCATCCCGCACTACGACGACGAGCGGGCGGTCACCGTGATGGAGCCCGGCATGACGTTCACCATCGAGCCGATGCTGACGCTGGGCACCTACGAATACGACATGTGGGACGACGGATGGACGGTCGTCACCAAGGACCGCAAGCGCACCGCGCAGTTCGAGCACACGATCGTGGTGACGGACACCGGCGCCGAGGTCCTCACGCTGCCGTAAGCAGACACATTCGGTCCCCCCGCTCGACCGTCGGTCCGACCACCAGCCTGAAGGGTGCCATGGCCCTGGGACGACGCGCGGCGCGCTCCGCCGCGGCAGCGGCCACCGCGGCCGCGATCGGTATATCCGCCTCCGCCTGTATGACCGTGGACGGCGCCCGGGCGCGTGTCGCGCCGTTGGACGAACGCGAAGCCGCGAAGGTGCTCGCGGAGTTCGACGCGCGCAACAACGAGGTCTACGCGAAGCGCGATCCGGACCTCAACAAGACGATCGAGGCCGGCTCGTTCGGCGCGATCGACCAGGGCGCGCTGAAGATCCTGCGCTTCTCCGACCCGCAGCGGGCCCGGCCCACGCCGCCGGTCACACACAACAACCCGCAGTTCTGGATTCCGCGGCCGGTGGGCTGGCCGAAGTGGTTCGCGGTGCAGAACACCCCGTCGTACGCGCAGAACCGCACGATGCTGCTCGTGTTCGTCAAGTCCGGCCCGGACGCGCCGTGGATGGCGTCGTGGGGTCCGTCGGCGAAGCCGGGCGAGCCGCTGCCGGAGCCGTACCGGGACAGCACGGGCCACGTCGAGGAGGTCGGCCTCGACACCCCGGGGCTGGCGGTCGAACCGAGCCGGACCGCCCAGGAGTTCACCGGCTACCTCACGGACGGCAAGTCGACGCTGTTCGCGCCGGGGACGCAGACGTCGGAGGCCCGCAAGACCCGCGAGGGCGCGGTGCAGGACGGCTTCGTGCGGCAGTTCGCGGACATGCCGACGACGCAGTACCGCCCGTTGGCGATCCGGCTGCGCGACGGCGGCGCTCTGGTCCTGTTCGCGGTCACGCACAGTATGAAGCTGACGATGCAGCCCCCGAACACCCTCGGCGAGCTCGACCCGAGCCAGGGCGCGTTCGTGACCGGCAAGCCGACCCGCTCGGTCACCGAGCAGCGGCTCGCGGAGTACGCGGTGGCCGTGCCGCCCGCGGGCGGCGGTCAGGTGCGGGTGGTGGCGACGGCGTCCGGCGTGGTGGGCGCGGACGGCGAGTGACCGGGGCGGCCGGCGCCTACCGCCCCATGAGCCAGTGCGAGTCCGCTGCCGTGGCGCCGACCGTGTCGCACGCGTCGGTGAGCACGTCGAGGACGCGCAGCGGGTCGGGCAGCGGGGTCTCCGGCCCGCGGATCCAGCGGACCTGCGTACCGGACGGGTGCTGTGCCGGCGGGAGCAGGACGTAGGACCCGCGGCAGTGCCAGCGCAGTCCGGGGTGCGCGTCGAGGGTTTCGGGATGGCTGTCCAGCTCGCACGGCCACCATTCGTCCTCGTCGACAGGGGTGCCGCGGGTGGCGGTGAAGAAGAGCACGCGCTCCGGTCCGCATGCGGCGACCGGGCCGGCCTCGTCGCCGAGCCGGTCGAGCGCGAGCGCGCCCGCGTCGGCGGGGACGTCGAGGACGTCGTGGGAGGTGCCGGTGACGGTGACGAAGTTGGCGTCCGGATAGCGCTCGAGCCAGCGCTGCACGTGCGCCGGGTCGGTGCTCGCCTGGGTCTGCCAGGCGGACGACATCGGATGCATGCCGGGCGCCGGACAGCCGACGCGGTCGCAGGAGCATCCGTAGGCCAGCGGGTGTGCGGCCGGGCAGACCGGCCAGCCCATGCGGACGGCGTCGAGGACGAGTTCGGTGCGGCGGTCGCGCGCGGCGCCGGGGTCCTCGCGCTGCATGCGGCGCAGCCAGCCGGCCACGCGGGCCCTCTTGCCGATGTGGTCCGAACGGTCCATGGCACCCCTTCTTCCGCCTGCTGTCCATGATCCCCGACGCGCGGCGTCGTCGTGCACGACGCGGGGCGCGGCGCGGGAGAACCGAGGTAGGCCGTCCCATTGTCGCGGGTCCCCGGAGCGGACCGCCGCCGCGGGTTCGCTGCCGACCGAAGCTGGCCGGATCCTGGCGACGAGGTGGCCGGAAGACGACCTGGTGTGACCGGGTGCTGCAATGCGGGCCGCCCCGCTCCCGGCGGACCGGGAGCGGGGCGGTGCGTCGCCGCCGGGGCGGCCAAGGAGGGCGACCGCGTTCGGTGGCGCGGGGACATGGTTCGGGGCGCGACGCGGCTGTCTTCCACGCCGCCGTCCGGAGCGACGCGGCCGGCCGGGACCGGGTGTCCCGTCCGGCGTGATCAGCCGGCGTTGACGCAGGTGTTGCCGAAGGTCGGGTTCAGCGCACCGATGACGTCGACGGTGTTGCCGCAGACGTTCACCGGGATGTGCACGGGGACCTCGACGTTGTTGCCGGAGAGCACGCCGGGCGAGTTGACGGCGGCGCCGTTCGCCTCGCTGCTGGCGTGGGCCGCACCGGCACCGGCGGCAAGGACGCCGCCGGCCACGGCCGCGAGGACGGCCGCCTTCTTCGCGTTCTTCACAATTCCTCCACGTAGAGCTGCCGATCGGGTTCGGCATCCTGCGCAACGAGGGGCTCCGCGGAGGGATACGGGATCGTTGCCCGAGTTCACCCGTTCTTCGTAGCGGCATGCGGGGCGGCGGCCGCGGCACCGACCGACGGACCGGCCGCGGGACCGGCCGCGGGACCGGCCGCGGGGAGCGTTCCGCCCGGGCGCGGCGCGGGCGGAGCGGGGAGGTCCGCCGGGGCGGGGTCGTTGTCGGTCGTGTTGCCCGCCTTCACCATGAAGCAGTTGAGGCAGTGCTTCGACCAGGGTTTGCCCGGCACGTACTCGCCGTTGTACTTCCACGCGTGCGGCGCGTCGTCGTGGCACCGGAACGGCCACGTGTTCCGCCATCCGTTGTCGTCATCCACGGGCACTCCAGCCGCAGTGTGTCGTTGGTTCTAAACTCACGGTAACGGCGTTCGCGGCGGACGGAGGGCCTTCGATGGAATGCGGCGTGTGCCAGGGCAGGAAGGGCTACTACCGGTTGGTCACCGAGCGGCAGGACGGCAAGGTCGTCCAGCGGCGGGAATGGGTGGACTGCTCGACGTGCGAGGGCACCGGAGAGGCGTAAGACCGTTCCGCGGCAGAATCCGGGGATGACCGATGTCACGATGACCCGGCCCGAAGACGGGGAGCGGCTGCGCGGACCCGTGGGTTCGTATGTGGTTCGCCTGTCGGGCGCGCAGACCGGCGGGGCACTGGCCGTCGTCGAGTACGCGCTGCCGCCCAGGGCGGTGGGCGCCGCCCCGCATGTGCATCACGCGCATGCCGAGCACTTCCACGTCCTCGACGGCGACATCACGTTCGATCTGGCGGACGGCGCCGTGACGTTCGGCGCGGGCGGGTCCGTGTCGGTCCCGATCGGCGCCGCGCACGGATTCCGCAACACCACGGAGACGTGGGCGCGTTGCCTGTTCCTCCTCACCCCGGCCGGTTACGAGGACTATTTCCGGGACCTGCACCGGGCGCTGGAAGCGGGCGAGACGCTCGACGGCGACCGCCTTGCCGCCCTGCGGGCGAAGTACGCGACCGAGACGCTGTGAGCGGCGCGCACCGTACGGTTTCGCCGTGTGCGGGGCGCGCGCCCGTGTCTGCTGTCTCGCGGGAATCGCGGCGGCGAACGCCCGGTCAACGCTCGCGGGCGACTGTCAACGCCTTTACTGCGCCCTTGCGAGGGACGGTGATGTCCTGTGGTCTGCCTGTCGGCCGTGTGTTGGCGGCAGCTGCCGCATGCATCGCGACGGACGTGGCACGCGACGCGGCGGACGGCAATGGCAGCGGGGTTGCCACCGCCTGGGGGTGCGTCCCGGCGGCAGGCAGCCCCGCGCCGGCGGCGGGCAGGTGGGTCGGAGCCGGCGCGGCGGCGCCCGCGGCGGCCGCCCGCACCCGGGGCCTGGGCAGCCCGTAGGTGGCGGCAGGGTCGGCCGCCGGATGCATCCGGGGAATGTCGTGCGGTGCCAGGACACGGATCTCGGGGACGTTGCGCGGAACGTCGGCGACCGGACCGGACGCCGGTTTGGGGGTGGGATCGCGGTGGCCAGGTGTGGGCACGGCCCCCGGCTTGGCAGCCGCCACGACCGGCACGGGCCGCTGCTCCCAAGGAGGTTCCGCGGCTTCTCGCTCGTGGAGTGCGGCAAGGTCCGCCAGCCTGATCCGCGCCCGTTCCACCCCGACTTGGCGTTGGGTCACACCGAGTTCCGCACCCAGTCCGGCTTCACGCACGATCTCGGCGAGACGCCGGGGCGCCAGATCGTCGAACCGCTGGACGTACTCCGTCACCCATCGGCCGAGGGCGGCGTCGACTTCTTTCCCGTGCGCGGCCTCGGCTTTTGCATACCGTTCGAAGAGCAGGCTCTGATCCGTAGAGGACAGCTTGGCGTCTTCCTGGGACCTGTGCGCCTCGAGGAGTTCCGCCGTCGCAGCCACCTGCAGGCGGCCGGCCTCGTACAGCTCGCCGAGGTCACGCGGCATCGCCAAGTCCGCAGCCGACTCGACCGCGGCATGCAGCCATTCAAAGGCCTCGGGGTGGCGGCGCAGCGTGCCCGGCCCTGGGTACCTTTGGCCGAAGGCCGCGCCTGCGTAGCGGTCGCCTGCGAGGACGTCGTCGATCGCCGCGGCGGTCGAATCCGGCACGCCGCCCACGGCCTCCGACAACCGCCTCGACCATTGGGGGTCGAGGCGGCCCCCAGGCGGCGCGTCCCATTCTGTGGCTCTGGCCGCTTCCCGTTGTGTCTCGGCTTTCAAAAGTTCGTGGTACTCGCCCAACCTCGCCCGCTCCGCATACTCGAGGATCTGCTGCCGGAACGCTTTGTCGGCTCGGCGCATCTCGCGGTCGGCTTTGCGGACCTGCTTGGTCCCCCAGGCCTCCAGGCGGGGTATGACGTCGTTCCCGTACTTCTGCTCCATGGACGCTCGGAACCGGGTCAGGCCGACCATGGTGGTGCCCGCCACGAGATCACGCACGGATCGGGCGTAAGCGTGTATGACGGCGGTGGGATCGCGCTGCCACGTCTCGTCCTGCGGCCCGGTCATCGATCGCCCCCGTATTCGCCGGCGGACTGCACATCGTCGCACCATGGTGGGACGATGTGCAGCGCGGTTCGCGCGGACTCGTCCGCGGGCCCCGGACGAGGCGCCGGGGCGTCGCCCCCGCTCCGGCACACCGCGATGACGCCCCGAATTCCGCCGCGGAGAGCCCCCGAGGAGCGCGGCGGCTCGCCACCTTTTGTGAGATCCCTACAAAATCAGGGGCTTGGCGCGCGTGGAGTTGGCCTTGGTGTGCGAGACGATTTTCCAGCAGGGTGGGAAACCTGTGCAGGTGAAGGCCCGCCCGAGGGCTCTGCCTGCTGCGCGCAGCTCTGGGAGGCTCGGTCCGTGTTTCGTCGTATTGCCATCGTCAACCGTGGTGAGGCCGCGATGCGGCTCATCCACGCGGTCCGGGATCTCGCCGCGGAAACCGGAGCACGCATAGAGACGGTGGCGCTCTACACCGACGCCGACCGCAATTCGACGTTCGTCCGCGAAGCCGACATCGCGTACTCGCTCGGCCCGGCCGCCGCGCGCCCGTACCTGAACCACGAGGTCCTGGAGCACGCGCTCCGCGAGACCGGCGCGGACGCCGCGTGGGTCGGCTGGGGCTTCGTCGCGGAGGACGCCGGGTTCGCCGAGCTGTGCGCGCGGATCGGTGTGACGTTCGTCGGCCCGAGCCCGGACGCGATGCGCAAGCTCGGCGACAAGATCGGCGCGAAGCTGCTCGCCGAAGAGGTCGGGGTCCCGGTCGCGCCGTGGAGCCGCGGCGAGGTCGGGACGCTGGAGGACGCGCTGCGCGCCGGCGGCGAGATCGGCTACCCGCTGATGCTCAAGGCGACCGCGGGCGGCGGCGGGCGCGGCATCCGCATGGTGGCATCGCCCGACGAGCTGGCCGACGCCTACGAGCGCACCAGCCAGGAGGCACTGCGCGCCTTCGGGTCGGGCGTGGTCTTCCTGGAGCGCCTGGTCACCGGCGCCCGGCACGTCGAGGTGCAGGTCGTCGCCGACGGCCAGGGCACCGCGTGGGCGCTGGGCGTGCGGGACTGCTCGGTGCAGCGCCGCAACCAGAAGATCATCGAGGAATCCGCCTCCCCCGTGCTGTCCGCCGAGCAGGCCGCCGAGCTGAAGGCCTCCGCCGAACGGCTCGCCCTGGCGGTCGGCTACCGCGGCGCGTGCACCGTGGAGTTCCTGTACCACCCCGGCGAGAAGCTGTTCGCGTTCCTCGAGGTGAACACGCGTCTGCAGGTCGAGCACCCGATCACCGAGATCACCACCGGCACCGACCTGGTCCGCCTGCAGCTGCACGTGGCGTCCGGCGGGCGGCTGGAGGGCCCGCGGCCGGACGAGGCCGGGCACGCCGTCGAGGCCCGGCTGAACGCCGAGGACCCGGACCGCGACTTCGCGCCCGCACCGGGCCGCATCGCGCGGCTCGTGCTGCCCGCCGGCCCCGGCATCCGGGTCGACACCGGGGTCAGCGAAGGCGACGAGATCCCCGCCGACTTCGACTCGATGATCGCGAAGATCATCGCCTACGGCCGGGACCGCGACCAGGCACTCGGCCGACTGCGCCGCGCCATGGCCGAGACCACCGTGGTCATCGAAGGCGGCGCGACGAACAAGAGCTTCGTCCTCGACCTGCTCGACCAGCCCGAAGTCGTCGACGGGTCCGCGGACACCGGCTGGATCGACCGGGTGCGCGGCGAAGGCCGCCTGGTCGCGCACCGCCACTCCGGCGTCGCCGTGGCCGCCGCGGCGATCGAGGCGTACCAGGACGAGGAGCGCGTCGAGCAGGCCCGCCTCCTCACCACCGCGTTCGGCGGCCGCCCGCAGGTCCGGCACGAGTCGGGCCGCCCGCTCGACCTGCGGCTGCGCGGCGCGGGCTACCGGGTCCGCGCCACCCGGGTCGGCGCGCGCCGGTTCCGGGTCGGCATCGAAACGGGCGGCGAGGTCCGCACGGCCGACGTCGAGCTGGAGCGCTTCGACACGCACTCCGGCCGCATCGCCGTGAACGGCAGCCGCTTCCGGGTGCTCATCGGCACCCACGGCCCCACCCACCTGGTCGAGGTCGACGGGGTGGCGCACCGGGTCAGCCTCGACGAGGGCGGCGTGGTCCGCTCTCCCGCACCCGCACTGGTCGTCGCCACGCCGCTCGCGGTCGGCGCCGAGGTCGAAGCGGGCGCGCCGGTGCTGGTGCTGGAGAGCATGAAGATGGAGACGGTGCTGCGGGCACCGTTCAAGGCGCGCCTCAAGGAGTGCGTCGTCGCGGTGGGCAGCCAGGTGGAGACCGGCGCGGCGCTGCTGCGTCTGGAGCCGCTGGCCGACACCGAGGCCGAGGAGGCCGAGGCCGCGGCGCCCGTCGAGCTGGACCTGCCGGGCCGCCCCGGCGACCTCGCGGCCGCCGAGCGGGCCGCGCGCGGTCTGGAGGACCTGCGGAGCCTGCTGCTGGGCTACGACGCCGACCCGTACGACGAGCGCCGGGTCTTGGAGGACTACCTCGCGGCCCGCCGCGAACTCGCCGAGGACGACCACCGGCCGCACGCCGAGGAACTCGCCCTCATCGGCGTGTTCGCCGACGTCGCGGAGCTGAGCCGCAACCGGCCGGTCCGCGAGGACGGCGACGACCACGCGTACAGCGCCCGCGAGCACTTCCACCGCTACCTGCAGAGCCTCGACGCGGAGCGCGCCGGCCTGACCCCCGCGTTCCAGGCCAAGCTCGGCAAGGCCCTCGGGCACTACGGCGTCACCGAGCTGGACCGCACCCCGGAGCTGGAGGCCGCGGTCTTCCGCGTCTTCCTCGCCCAGCGCCGCGCGTCCGCGGACGCCGAGATCGTCGCCGCGCTGCTGCGCGAGTGGCTCGGCGAGCCGCTGGCGGACGCGTCGCTGCGCGAAGCCGTCGGCCACACCCTGGAGCAGTTGGTCACCGCGACCCAGGTGCGTTTCCCGGTGGTCGCCGACCTGGCGCGCGGCGTGGTGTTCTCGTGGTTCGCGCAGCCGCTGCTGCGCCGCAACCGGGCCCGGGTCTACGCCGACGTGCGCAAGCACCTGCGGCACCTGGACGCCGCCCCGGAGGCCGCGGACCGCGACGAGCGGATCGCCGAGATGGTGCGCAGCACCGAGCCGCTGGTCCGGCTGCTCGGCCAGCGCCTCGTCCGGGAGGGCGTGGACAACGCGGTCATGCTGGAGGTGCTGACCCGCCGGTACTACGGCAACAAGGCGCTCGTGTCGGTGGACACCCGCGAGTACGCGGGCGGCACGTTCGTGGTGGCGCAGCGCGCGGACGGCGACGTGGCGTCCACCGCGGTGCGTTTCGACGAGCTGGGCGGCGCGCTGCGGGGCCTCGCCGAGCTGGCCGACCGCAATGGCGGGCACGCCATAGACGCGGACATCTACCTGGCGTGGGAAAGCCAGCCGGACGACTTCGAGGCGATGGCCGCCGCGCTGCAGGAGGCGCTCGCGGCGCAGCCGCAGCCGGACGGGGTCCGCCGGATCACCGCGACGGTGGCCGGCCGCGGCGGTGCCGTGATGCACCACCACTTCACGTTCCGTCCGACGGCGGACGGGATGGCCGAGGACCGGCTGATCCGCGGTCTGCACCCGTACATCGCGCAGCGCATGCAGATGGAGCGCTGGGGCCGGTTCGACCTGACGCGCCTGCCGTCGTCGGACGAAGAGGTCTACCTGTACCGCTGTGTCTCGCCCGACAATGCCGCGGACGAACGCCTGGTGGCGTTCGCGCAGATCCGCGACCTGACGGAACTGCGGGACCAGGACGGCAAGCTCGTCGCGCTGCCGACGACGGAGAACACCATCGCCGCGTGTGTCGACGCGATCCGGCGCGCGCACGTCGCCCGTCCGTCGCAGAAGCGCTTCCCGACCAACCGCATCGTGGTGTACGTCTGGCCGCCTATCGACTTCACCCGCGAAGAGGTCGAGATGCTCGGCCGCCGGATGATGCCGACGACCGCGGGTGCCGGCCTGGAGGAGATCCTGTTCATCGCGCGTCAGCGCGACCGGGAGACGGGTGCGCTGCGCAAGGCTGCCGTGCGGTTCTCGTTCGACGCCGCCGGCGGTGCGGAACTGACCTTCGGCGAGCCGCCGGTCGAGCCGGTCGAGCCGCTGGACCAGTACCGGCAGAAGGTGCTGCGGGCGCAGGCGCGGAATACCCCGTACCCGTACGAACTCACGGACATGATCGGCGACTTCGTCGAGCACGACCTGGACGACGAGCACCGGCTGGTGCCGGTCTCCCGGGCGAAGGGCCGCAACACGGCGGGCATCGTCGCGGGTGTCGTCACCACGACGACGTCCCGGCATCCGCAGGGGGTCACCCGCGTGGTGCTGCTGGGCGACCCGACGAAGGCGCTCGGCGCGCTGTCCGAGCCGGAGTGCCGCCGGGTGATCGCCGCGATCGACCTCGCGGAGCAGATGCGGGTGCCGCTGGAGTGGTACGCGCTGTCCGCCGGCGCCCGGATCTCGATGGACTCGGGCACCGAGAACATGGACTGGGTGGCCGCGGCCCTCAAGCGGATCGTGGAGTTCACGCAGGACGGCGGCGAGATCAACATCGTCGTCGCGGGCATCACCGTCGGCGCGCAGCCGTACTGGAACGCCGAAGCGACGATGCTCATGCACACCAAGGGCATCCTGGTGATGACGCCGGACTCGACGATGGTGCTCACCGGCAAGCACGCGCTGGACTTCTCCGGCGGTGTGTCGGCCGAGGACAACTTCGGCATCGGCGGCTACGACCGCGTCATGGGGCCGAACGGCCAGGCGCAGTACTGGGCGCCGGATCTGCCGGCCGCGCACGAACTGCTGATGGCGCACTACGACCACACGTACGTCGCGGCGGGGGAGACGTCGCCGCGCCCGGCGCCGACGAGCGACCCGGTCGACCGGGACGTCTCGGACTTCCCGCATGTGGTCGAGGGCAGCGACTTCGCCCGGGTCGGCGAGATCTTCTCGGCCGCGCACAACCCGGACCGGAAGAAGCCGTTCGACATCCGCACGGTCATGCGGGCGCTGTCCGACCAGGACCACCCGGTGCTGGAGCGCTGGGCGGGGATGGCGGACGCGGACACGTCGGTCGTGCAGGACGTGCACCTCGGCGGGCGCCCGGTGTGCCTGATCGGCATCGAGTCGCGGGCGGTGTCGCGCCGTGGCTTCCCGCCCACCGACGGCCCGGATGCGTACACCGCGGGCACGCTGTTCCCGCAGTCGTCGAAGAAGACGGCGCGGGCGCTCAACGCGGCGTCGGGGAACCGGCCGGTGGTGGTGCTGGCGAACCTGTCGGGCTTCGACGGTTCACCGGAGTCGATGCGGAAGCTCCAACTGGAGTACGGCGCGGAGATCGGGCGCGCGGTCGTCAACTTCGACGGGCCGATCGTGTTCTGCGTGATCTCGCGCTACCACGGCGGAGCGTTCGTGGTGTTCTCGAAGGCGCTGAACCCGAACATGACGGTGCTGGCGTTGGACGGTTCGTTCGCGTCGGTGCTCGGCGGCGCTCCGGCGGCGGCGGTGGTGTTCGCGGGCGAGGTCGACAAGCGCACGGCGGGCGACCCGCGGGTGACCGAACTGCACGCCCGCGCGGCGGCGGCCGACGGCACGGAACGGGCGGCCCTGCTGGCGCAGCGCGACGAACTGCAGCCGGTGGTGCGCGCCGAGAAGCTCGGCGAGGTCGCGGCGGAGTTCGACCGCGTGCACAGCATCCGCCGGGCGGTCGAGGTCGGCTCGGTCGACGCGGTGATCGATGCGGCGGAAATGCGGCCGCGGATCATCGCGGCGGTCGAGGACGGGCTGACGCGGTGGTCGGTCGGCTGATGTGCCGACCTGCGGGCTGTGATGTGAGGTCTGTGAACTGAGGGTTGCGGCCGGGGCCGGGGCGGGATTCCGCTTCGGCCCCGGCGGCTTTTCGGCGGTTCTTCGTCGGCGGGGGCGCGGCCTGGCGTTCAGGATCCTCCGGAATCGGGGGTCCGGCGTGGGCTAGTGGGGGCCCTGGGCCTTGCCCTTGCCGGAATCGCCTGCTGCGTCGCCGGGCTTGCGGGGGCGGCCGGCCGCGTCGGTGAGTTCGGTGTCGATGCGTTCCTTGCGGATCTCGCCCTTCACCGTCTCCTGCTCCACGTGTTCTTCGGTGGTCAGGCGCACCCGCTCGACGGGGGTCACCCGCTTTTCGACGACGGCTTCTTCCGCGTACAGGGTGACTTCGTGTTCGCCCTCGGTCATGTCCGGTCCGGCCATGGCCGCGTCGCGGTTGGCCTTGGTGATGGGCTCACGCTCGATCCGCACCTCGTCGTGGCGCACCGAGACGGTCTGTTCCTGCTCCTCGGTAACGACGTACTTGCGGAGCCGCGCGTGGCCGGCTTCGTGGCGTTCCACACCGACGTGCATCTGTTCTTTCGGAGCGGGTCATGGCGGCGCCTTCGGCTCCGGCGCCGGCGGTGCCTCGGGTGCCGGGCTTGGCTGCGGCGGTGGGTGCGGCTCCTGCGGTGGGTGCGGCTGCCGCGGTGGACTTGGCTGTTCCGGTGGGCATGGCCGCCGCGGCGGGCTTGGTCGTGTCGGTCCGCTTGCCGGCCGTCGCCGTCCCGCCGGCCGCGGGGTTGCGGTGGTAAGCCGACGGGGTGCGGATCGAGACGGCTGGGTCTAGTGAATCGCCTGGGATTCCGCGTCTTGTGAGAGCGTCCGGGCCGAGGCGGCGACCGGGATCAGTTGACGGTGGGCGCGGCCGGTCCCACGGCGGTGGTAGCGGTGCACGGCCAGGAGCACGCACGACTCGACGATGGTGTCCGGGAGCCGGGCCCGGTCCGCGTCCGGCAGCGGTCGCAGCCGGGTGTAGCCGTCGAGCAGCAGGGTGAGCCGGGCGGGGTCGATCCGGTCCCCCTCCGGCGACTGACACAGGCCCACGGCAGCCATGCCGAGGTCGAAGACCGGGTCGTCGATCGACGCGGTCTCCCAGTCGATGACGGCGAGCGAGCCGTCCGGCCGTTCGACGAGGTTGTCCATGAACAAATCGCCGTGGCAGACGACTTCCGTCCCTGCGTGGGGGGTTGGCAGTACCGCGGTTCCGCTCACCCAGTCGCGGAACTCCCGGTCGGTGCACGTCTCCATGCCCGCCAGGTCCGCCTCGGACAGCCTACGTGTGCCGGAGGGCAGGCCGGTGGCGGTTGCGGGCAGCAGGTGAAGGCGCGCGAGCAGTTCTCCGGCGTCGCGCAGCAGCCTTTCGGGAAGGGACGTGTGAACGCGCCCGGCCAGCCACTGTTTCAGCATCACCTGGTGCGGGCCGACCGCGGTGACGAGCGCGCCCGCGGTGTCCGGGACAACGTCGCCGGTCGGGACGCCGAGCGCCGCGAACATCCTCGTCCGTCGCGCCAGTTCCACGGCAGTCGCCGCGTCGTGGCCGTCCAGCGCCGTCAGGACGAACTCCCCTGCCGTGGAGCGGAGTCGGAAGCTGGAGTTGACCGCACCGCCGACGAGCGGCTCGGCACGCACCTCCCGCAGCCCGTAGCGAGCCGCCAGGCCGGGCAAGTCCAGCCGATCCAGACCGGTGTACGTGGCCAACGCCCAACCCCCGTGCGCAGAAGTCCTGTCGAGAAACCGCCATCCTGCACAGGCGTGGATCGCCCCGGCTATCCGCGCGGCGCACCCCTGCCCGCCGCCAACCGGTCCACCGGTTGACCGGTCGTGGCCCCGGCCTTGACCGTCCGCAACTGCTGCTGGAAGCGGCCGACCACGAGGCGATGGCGTACGACGAAGCATGGCAGCAGTTCTGGCCCAATCTGCGCGGCTGGCGCCGGATGTATGTCCTGGAGAAGTCGCGCCATCTGTCGTACACCGACATCCAGATACTGATGCCGCAGATCGCCGCCCACCTCGGCCAACCGCCGGGCTCCACCGAACCGATGCTCGGCACCATCCGCCCCGACCGCGCGGTCGCCGCCACCCGCGCCTTCGTCACCGCCTTCTTCGACCTGCACCTGCGCGGCCGCGCCACCCGGCTGTTCGACGGCACGTCGGGCGCCTACCCGGAGATGCGCTTCGAACTGCGCTGAGGGCCGGTCACGTCCGAAGCGGCACCGGCTGCCGCACCGGGACCGAGCGGTCTCAAAAACAGCTTTCCGCAAAGCTTTCGCGATCGAAGTAGCTTTGCGGAAAGCTATTTCACGATCAGGTGACGGCTTGGTGTCCGTCGGGGCGACGCATCCGGCCGTTTCGTGCCCGCGCGGGCGCCGGCGGTGTGGCTTTTCCGCCGTCGGGCGCCCGCGTGCACAGCCGGATCCGGAACCGCCTACCGCTTGCGGAGTTCTTCGACCAGGACCGCATAGCTGTCCTTGCTGCGGCCGGCCGCCACCGCGCGGTCGGCCAACTGCTTGATGGCCTTCGGGAACGACGCGTCGAGTCCGACCGCCTCGGACTCGTCGATCAAGTGCTCCATGGCCGCAAGATGCGTGTCCAGCGCCGCATCGTCGCCCGGGTAGGCACCACTGTCGATCTGCTCCGCGTAACCGCCGAGCCACCCGGCGACGGTGTTCGCGGAGATCGCGGCGAGCGGTGCGAACGACGCCGCGTCCACACCCGCCGCACCGAGCACCGCGGCACCCTGCAGGAACCCGTTCAGCGTCCCCCACATGAGGCTCAGCACCGCCACGTCGTGCAGCGACGCCAGCCCGTGGTCGGCGCCCAGGAAGGCCGCGGCCCCGCCGAGTACCCGCAGCGTGTCCGCGTGCTCCTCGAACGCATCCGCCGCGCCGCTGTACAGAATCGGCGTCTCCGCCGCCCCGATACCGGACGGGACCGCGAGAATCGCCCCGTCCACGTACGCCCCGCCGCCCCAGGCAGCCAGCTCACGCGCCTCCCGGGACGTCCCCGACGTCAGGTTCACGAACGTCCGGCCCTCTTCGAACCCCTCGATCGGACCGAGGAGTTCGCGTACCGCGTGGTAGTCGGAGACACAGACGACAACGAGCGGGCTCGCCGCCACCGCCCCGGCCACCGACCCGGCGACCTGCGCTCCTTCGGCGGCCAACGCCTCGGCCTTGGCCGCGCTGCGGTTCCACACCGTCGTCGGGTGCCCGGCCCGCAGGAAGGCCCGCGCGAGCGCGCTCCCCATCAGCCCGAGCCCGAGCACCGTCACCGGACGGGTTGCAGCATCAGCAGTCATGACATCCCCCAGCAAGAACATTCGTCGGCGTGACGCCGACCGGAATCGATGCAGCGATGCTCGACGTTCACACCGGTATGAAGGTCAAGCCGTGTGCATTCGTGGAGAGGAACGAGCCTTGCTGATCGGCGAATTGAGCCGCCGGACGGGCGTCCGGACCCACCAACTCCGCTACTACGAGAGCCAGGGCCTCCTGCAACCCCGTCGAGGCCGGCACAGCGGCTACCGTGAGTACACGGACGAGGCCGTCCTCACCGTCCACCAGATCCGCAGGCTCCTGGAGGCCGGCCTCTCCACCGACGACATCGCGTACCTCCTCCCCTGCGTCACCGGCCCCACCCCCGAGATGGCCCCCTGCCAGGAGATCGTCGACACCCTCCGCGCCCGCTTGGCCACCCTCGACGACCGCCTGAACACGCTGGCCGGCTCCCGCGAATCCCTCGCGGCCTACATCAGCGCGACCGAACAGCGCCTCACCCAACCGGCCTGAATCCCGGACGATCCACCGTCACCCGTCACCCATTTCCCTCACCCCGTCACCCCTCGTGCCTCGCCGCCCACGCGAAAACGCCCGCCAACGCGGCGGGAACGGCAGCGGTTGCCATCAGCATCGACGGCGAGGTCGCGTCCACCACGATCCCGCCGAGCAGTGCCCCCGAGGCCAGGGTCAGCTGGAACGACGACGTGAACAGCACGGTCACGGCCTCCGGCGCGTCCGGTGCGCCGCGCAGGAAGTACGCCTGCGAGCACGCCGGAACCGCTCCGTAAGCCACGCCCCACACCACGAGCAGCCCGAGCGCCGCAGCGCTGTGCAACCGCCCGAGCAGCGGCAGCAGTGCCACCGTCCCGGCGATGAGGAACGCCGCGGACATGAAGGTCGCCCGGGCGCTGCGGGGGATCGCTCGGCCGGCGAGGAAAGTCCCGGCGATGCCGGCGACGCCGTACACGAGGAGGTACATGCTCACCCAGCGTCCGCCGACGTGTGCCGCGTCGCGGAGGAAGGGCGTCACATACGTGTAGGCCGCGAAGTGCGCGACCACGATCAAGGCCGTCACCCGGACGGCCGTCCGGATGCCGCGGGAGTGGCGCAGGTGCCCCGCGAGCACCCGCATCCGCACGGCCTCACGTCCCGGCAACGCGGGAAGACTGAGCGCGACGACCACGGCGCACACCGCCGCCAAGCCGGCGAGAACCACGAAAACCACGCGCCAGCCCGCGTGTTCGCCCAGCTGCGTTCCGAGCGGGACACCGAGCACCGAACCGACCGGCACCGCCGCGAAGATCATCGCGGTCGCCGCCGGCACCCGCTCCGCGGGCACCAGCCGCGGCGCGAGCGCGGCACCGATCGACCAGAAGCCGCCGATGACGATCCCGAGCAGCGCCCGCGCCACGATCGCCAGCCAGAACCACGGCGCACACGCCGTCAGCACGTTCACCACGGCCAGCAGCACAACCAGCCCCGCCAGAACGCGCCGCCGATCCGTCCGCCCGACCACGATCGCCACCCCCGGCGCACTCACCGCGGCCAGCAGCCCCGGAAGGGTCACCAGCAAACCGGCAGTGCCGTCGGACACCCCGAACCCCGCCGCCATCGAGGGCAGCAACCCGATCGGCAGGATCTCGGTGGTGACAATGACGAAGATCCCGAGCGCGATGGACAGCACCCCGGCCGTCCGACCAAGAGGCGGCGACCCGGCCACCACCCCGGAGGGCGGGGATTTCGGCGAGTGCTGGACGGCTGCACTGGCAGGCATGAACGGCCCTTCCCAGACGAACGATCAACGGCGGCGCCTCCAGTACAGCCATCGCGGCAACGAAACACCGGCGGAAATCGGCCGTGACCGCGGGCCCGTCACCTACGCCCGCCCCGCAAACAGAGCGGCCGGGGATACAGACGGAACGAGGCGGATCCGCTCCCGCCCGACCGAGACGCCGGGCAGCTCACCCATTCGCACCCGCCCGCCTTCACCCCGGCCACGACACGCCCCAACCTCGCGAGGCTTGCCACCCACCCCGGCACAGACGACATACGCGCCCCGGTCCACCCCGGTCCACCCCACCCAATCCGTCACATCGGCCACCGGGCCCGAGCCCTCCGCCCACCCTCCCCGCAGGTCGGGGGCACCCCCGCCACCAGCCGGTCCCACCTCCCCGACGCGCTATCCTTGCCGCACGGCGGACGAGCCGGCCGGGCGGCCGCGTCGGGACCTTCACGGGTCCCGTCGAGGAACGTCCGGGCTCCACACGGCAGGGTGGTGGGTAACGCCCACCTGGGGTGACCCACGGGACAGTGCCACAGAGAACAGACCGCCAGGAGTCTCCGGACCCCTGGTAAGGGTGAAACGGTGGTGTAAGAGACCACCAGCGCCCGAGGTGACTCGGGCGGCTCGGTAAACCCCACCCGGAGCAAGGTCAAAAGGGAACCCGACAGGGCTCCTGCGCAGGCGTTCGAGGGCTGCCCGCCCGAGCCTGCGGGTAGACCGCTGGAGGCCGGCGGCAACGCCGGCCCGAGATGGATGGCCGCCTCCCCAGGCCCCGCAAGGAACCTGGGAGACAGAACCCGGCGTATAAGCCGACTCGTCCGTCGTTAGCTTGAGAATGGGCCCGCTGACCTGCGTTTTCGCAGGTCAGCGGGCCTTTCTCGCTCCTGGGAACGCTACGATCATTGCTCACTCTTAGTAACTGTTCCCGAGTGTTTCGGCCTGCGCTGTGGCGATTGTGTGGCGGCGGAGAGCGGTCCGGAGTCCGCTTTCGCCAGGCGTGAATCTCGTCTGCGATGGCGCCGCGGCAAGGCCGAAGCCGACACACGACAAGGCATGCAGAGTCCTGCCCTACACGAAGAGCGGTGCGGAAATAGGGGTTGCCTGGCGGGTCCGCAAGCAAAGGCCCGTTACTAGTAGACCCCAAAAGTATGACTCAAGAGAACGGCTCGCCCCTACTCGCACGGGGACCGCGCCACTACGGCCCGGCACTGGCGATGCAGCTTCGCCCGCGCCACGGAGCAGCCCCAATACATCCTCTTCGCGGAGCCCGCCAGGGCAACCTCGGAGACCACCGACCGACCTATCGGGCCCGACTTGGCGCCGCACGGTGGCCCCCGCCCTTCGCGCTGTTGGCCTACAACGGCGGCTGGGACGAAGACGAGTACGTGATCGACACGATCGGACTGACCATCACCGACGAACATCTCCCGACCCGGGCATCAGGTGGCGACGCAGAGCGGTGACATCGAACGTTGGCTGCGGAGTCCCGCGACCGACAGGGCGTCCCGGCCGAGCGGAGCTCTCCATACCCGCCGCTCTGCCCGTTCGGCCAGATCGGTCCGGCCGACGAGGTCACGCCGGCCGCTGACCCGCGGCATCCCCTGCCGCCGCCCCGCGCCGCGGGACGCTGCCGAGGCCGCCGCGCACTTCGCCGCCTACGCCGACGCGGTCATCGACGGCCGCGTCCACGTCGACCCCGTCACCCGCCTGACGACCATGCTGCGCAACGTCGCCGGCGTCGCAGGCCCGGCAGTGGTGACCGACGGATCTGGCGACGTTCGCCTGGTCTTCGGAGCCGGGGACGCGGACCGAGTGGCTGCTGCCCGCCGCGGTGCGGTCCGCCGTAGACGAACAGCGCGTCGTGTTCCGGATCGACGCCGAGCGGTACGGCCTTGGCCGCCAACCGGCTCATCGCCCGGCACCGCTGACCACCCAACCCCCAGGGAGCGAACCCCGCGTGGACACCACCCCCGGACAGCTCACCCGCGACGGCAAGACCGCGGCGACCTTCAATGTGCCCGGCACGCGGCGGCACCCCCCGCGTGGTACTGGTCGACTGCGCCCCGCCCGCGGACTCGACCGTGCACCCCGGCGCCGCCTCCCTGACGCGCAGGCCGCCACGGGCGGCCGGGGCGGGGTGCGCTGATGATGGACATCGACCGCGACTACTTCGGGTTCGGGGCGTTCGCGCACCGGAGCGGCTGCACCCAGTCCCGGTGGGACGTCGACATGATCACCGAGGACCAGGACCACGAGCCCCGCGGTGAGCACCGGTGCGTCATGGACGACTGCCCGCACCAGGAGAACCGCCACACCAACCGATGTGCGCCTGTACTGCCGGATGTGCAGCGCCGCGTACACGCTCAGCGGCGAGGTCCGCTACACCGACAACCCTCCGCCTCGGGTTCGGGCTCCCGCCGGTCCGGCACGGCGGCTTGTGGATGTACCCCGGCGGCGAACTCCTGCCCGGCGAAGGCCCATACCAGTACCTCGCCGCCCGGACGAAGACCGATCACCTGCAGTACAGCGACGTCATCGGCCTCGTCCACACCTCCGTCGGGCCCCGCGGCGCCGCCCAGTTCCGCGCCGCCGCCCGCCCCAAGCCCGCCGGCAGGCTGTTCCCCGCCTACACCCTGCACTTCGACGTGACCCGGAACGGCTTCAAAACCCTTACCGCCGCCGCTCGCTGGATCACCGCCCAGGACACTGCCGCCGCCGACGAGGCGGACGCCTTGGAGGCCGCACCGTGACCGACCCCGACACCCGCAGCGAACCGGCCGGGCTCATCCCCGCTGATGAGGCACTCGTTGCGCACGCCGACGCCATGCGCGACCTGGCCGTCTACACCCTCGACGTCCTGCCGCTGCAACAGCGCGGTACCGCCGAAGCCGCCGACATCGTCGGCGAGGCGGCGGAACTCGCCCGACTTGCCGACCTCGCCGTCGGGCGCGCGGTCGTCGTCGCTCTCGAACGCGGCGCGACCTGGGCCGACATCGCCGCGGGCGCTGCCGTGACAGAGGACGAGGCCCGGGCCCGGTGGGGCTGGCATGCCGACGCCTGGCACACGTTCGGCCGCCGCCGTCACGGCGGCGGCTCGTGGAAGCTGGCTCAAGACATCGACGCCTGGTACGCCCGCCTTCACCCGTCCGTGCCCCACGCTGTCACCGCCGGTCTCGCCGCGGCCGACCCGCGCGACGTCGTCACCCAGCAGGCCGCCGACCGCGAACGCGCCGACACCCGCGCTCTCCACGACCGCCTGCACGCTTTCCACGAGGAGGACGACGCCGCGTTCTACGCGTCGTTCGCCGCGATCGGCACCCCCGACCACGCCGCCGCGACCCGCCGCTGGGCCATGGCCCGCACCGCCATCGCCGACCACTACGACCGACTCGCCACCGCCGAACCCGCCATGGCCGATGACCACCGCGCCACCGCGGCCCGCCACCGCGACATCGCCGCTGGCATCGCAACCCGCGTCAACACCGCAACGCCCGAGGAAGCCGCCAGCGAACGGCCCGCGGACACCCCGTGACCCCACACGTGCCAGACTCGTGTGCCGTGCGCAGAAACGTACGTTTTGGCACACGGACACAGAGGGACGGACGTCAACCGGCTGGCGGACGACTCCGCCCCGACCTTGCGGAGTTTCCTTGAACAGGTACCGAGTTTCCGCGCCGCACTGGGCGGTGACGGACCCCGGCTACAGCGTCTTTGGGGAGCGCATTGTCCGCTGTCCGGACTGCCCTTGGGCCCAGGCCTTGCACGAGGAGGTGCATGCGGACACCGGACCGTGGTCCCTGATCTACTGGCACGTCGACCATCCGGACGATGCGGTTGACTACCTCGGGTCGCTGCCGGACCGCTTGGCCGTCCCCGCCTATGTGCGGTGGTGGCCTCAAGCCCATTGGCTGGCCATCGAGGACAGACGCTATGAAGACGAGCCCGGCAAGCTTCTCGGCACGGAATGCCTGGAGATCTTCCAATCGGTCTCGGCAGAGCGCGGGTTGAAGAGAGCGGTGAGGAAGAACGCCCATCGGCGGGACGTCTTTCCGTTCACGGCGCGCGCCGACATTGAGGAAGCTGCCGTCGGTCTGTTCCGCGCCGGGCTGCTTCGACCGGCAAGGGCAAGACTGGTCACCGGGTCTGCTGGACGGTGAACCCCAAGCCGCGCAGGGGCGTTTGGGCCTCGCGGGTGTTCTGCTGCCGTGGCTGGCCGACGTTGGGAGACGGAGCGGCGCAGCCGACCGGGCGGTCGTCACAGGCCGAGCCACGCGAGGAGTCGGCGCAGCCAGCCGCCCGGCGAAGGCGTTGCGTCTTGTTGTGCCGGTGTGTTGCCTGCGGTAATCGTCCCCATGTTGATGATGAAGATGTCCCGGCCGGCGTTCAGGCCTTGCGGCGATCGGCCCGTCTCGTTGCGGACGTCACGCGCGTCCGGGGCGCTCTCTCCGCTTTGGTGGGGCGCCGGCTCGGTGGGGTTCTCGGACACGGGTTCCTCCGGGGGTCCCAGGTGCGTAGAGCCCCGGCAGGGTGACGGAGGCTCGCCCCTTACCTGAGGGGCGACCTACTCCTATGGCAGCATCGGCCTTAACGTCACGCATATGAGGCCGGTAGTGCTATCACCGAGTAAACGCCAAGTACGCGGTGTCCCAGAACGGCACCCCGAGTTGACGAACCGTCCGTCGTGACGAGCCACTCCCCGCCGGTCCGGAGCACCGGGCCGGAAAACGGGGTACAGCCAACGAACGTGTTACGAGCGCCCAACCCCGCGTGTGGCGGCCGCGAGGCTGGAGGACAGGCCCCTCGTAGACTGGCCCGCGTTTGATCACGATCGGTTCGGCGGGGGTATCGGTGCGTGCAGGTTCGTGGGTGGCGTGGCTGGTGGTGGCGGCGTTGGGCGGGGTCGTCGGGTGTTCGGGTTCGTCGGGCCTGCTGGTGACGGCGGCGGACGACGTGTCCGCGACGGCGGCGCGGCCGTCGCAGTCGTCGGTGCCGGTGCGTCGGTTCGACCGGCCGAAGGAGTTTGCTGCGGCCGGTGTGGAGCTGCCGCGTGGGCTCTCCGCGCGATCGCTGGCGTTCGGGGAGCCGACGGGGCGCGTGCTGTTCGACAGCACCCTCTACGCCGCCAACGGCGCCGGCGGCCTCCAGTCGCTCGACCTTGCCCCCGGCGGGGCCACGCAGGTGTTCACGCACCCGGACCTGGCCCAGACCCCGAACGGGACCCAGATGGCAGGTGCGTTGTCGGGCAGCCCGGCGCTCACGGACATCGGAGGCCGCCCGATGGTGGCGTTCCCCCAAATCCTGCAGCTTCCCGGGCGCGGCACCACCGCGGGCCGCACGGTGCTTGCGGTCACGGCGGTCGACCCGGCAACGCACGGTGTGGCGTGGAGCGCGTCCGTCCCGATGGACGGGGAGATCGGGACGCCGACGGTGCTCGGGGTCCGCGGCACCACGCTCGTGCTCGCCGTCACCGACCAGCACGGGCAGTCCAGCGCCGTGTGTGCGCTCGACACGACTACCCGGACGCTGCGGTGGTCGAAGCCGGGGTTCCTGGGCCGGGCGCTCGTGGGGGACACCGTCGTCACCGTCCAGCCGCAGGACGAGACCAACATGCGGCAGACCGTGACCGGGCTGGCGATCGCCGACGGAGCCCCCGCGTGGAGCCTGCCCGGCTCGCTGTACCAGACCTCGATCACGTCGGCCGGGCCCGGGTTCGCTGCCATCGAAGGCCGCGACTACGGCCGCGGCCGGTCCACGTTCCGGCTCCTCGACGCCGCCGGGAAGGACGTCATCCCGCCATCGCAGGCCACCAGCGGCTACGCCACCTACGGGATGCGGTGCGCGTGGGACCAGAAGACGGTCACGGTGTGCACCGGCGTGGGGATCGTACTCGCCTTGGACGCGGCCAGCGGCAAGGAGCTGTGGCGGCTGCCCGACCAGGCCGCGAACCGCGTCGCCCCGGAGGTCACGGCGGTATGGCACGGCGCCGTCTACGGTCAGGTCTCCAGCCGCCCCGTCGTCCTCGACGGCGCCACCGGCCGCGACCTCACCACGCCGGCCGTCGCCCCCGTCCAGGTCAGCGCGACCACCGTCATCGCCGTCGACTCCACCGGCACCCTGCGCGCATACCCGGCCACTGGCTGAACTGCCGCCCCGTCGGCGGCGGGCGTACACCCGATGGGGTGGAACCTGCGGCCGCGGGACCGATGGCCCCGGGCGGGGCCGGTAGCGTGCTGGTCGGCAAGTTGCGTACGCCCACCCGCCCAGTCACCGCACCGCGTCCACGTCGCACTGGTGGCCACCACGGCGCAAGGCCTACGCCCCGCATGGACGCGGGGCGGCGAGCCCGCACCCGACACCGGAACCTGGCCTGCACACCGCCGACCGGCCGGAGGGACGTGGACTCCGGCGGAAAGCGACACAACCGATGGTCAAGTCCGGGTCCACCCAGCACCGTTCCAAGACCCGCGCCGCCGCACAGCTGGCCGACGTCCGGTACCGCGACGCGCTGCGCGCCCGCACCACGTCGACCGCAGCCAGCCCCCAGCCCGACGGCACTCCTGCGGTCGGGGTGCCCGGCGGGGTGGGGCGCGTGGTCCGGGTCAGCGGCCCGGTGTGCGACTTCGTCCAGGCGAACCTCGCCGCGGCGTGGGCTGCTTCGGGCGCGCGGGTGCTGCTGGTGAACGGCCCGCAGCACGCCCGGCTGCGCGCTGGCGGATCCGACAGGCCCGCCGCGCGCCACGACGTCGGGCTCGGTGCAGTGTCGGCGTTCGCCGACGTCCCCGGCGCCGGAGTGCTGGACACCACGGTGTTCGAGCCGACGCTGGGCGTGCTGTTCTCGCCCGCCGTCCGCGACAGCCTTGTCCGGATCCTCGCCCGGGCTCGCGCTGGGTACGACTGGGTGCTGCTCGACGAGGACATCTGTGCCACTGCCGAACTCCTCGACGCGCACGTGCGCGTCATCGCCGAGCCGGAGATCCCCGTGCGCGAACGGCGGGGGGCACTGCCCGGCGGCGCCGTCGTCGACCGGCCGCTGCAACCGGCGGACGCCGCGCTGCTGCTGCGCGAACGCGTGCACCTGGCCACCGCCGGCTACGGGGACTTCATCGCGGCATCCGGTCTGCTGGTCATGCGGTTCGTCGGAGGCCCCGACCGCGACGAGGCGTACCGGGGCGCCGTCGACGCAGCGATGGCCGAGGCCGGCCTGCCGATCGTGGCCGACATCCCCGACGCCGCCCGGACCCACCACCGCCGCGCACTGCCCGCCCTGGACGAGCCGACCACCCCGCTCGCGGCCGCGTACCGCGCGGCCGGCGCAGCCATCGCGGCCGCAACCGAGCGACCGCACGCCCCCGACTCGACCAGGCGGACTGCCGACGCGGATCCGGCCTGAGCCCCGACCATCTCCGGTACATCCTGGGCGCTCCGCGCTACAGCCTCGGCTGGCCCTGATGTCAGTAGCGGCTGTCACACTGCGCCATGCCCGTCACGCTTACCTGCGCACGCTGCACCCAGGCTTTCTCGGTCCCGCCCTCCCAGTCCGGTCGCAAATACTGCTCAACCGCCTGCTTCCGGAACACGCAGACGGAGGACACGGGTTGGGTCAGCCGACAGTGCGAGCACTGTGAGGCGACCTTTCTCCTCCGAGGCAAGGAAGCGGCCAAGCGCCCGGCACGGTTCTGCTCCCACACCTGCACCGTGGCCGCGAACCGGCAACCTCCGCGCCAATGCGCCCAGTGCGGCGATGATTTCGTCCCCAAGAACCCCGGGGCGGCTTCGGAGGACAACATGATCGGGCGGTACTGCTCGAAACGATGCTCCGGGCTGGCCCACCGCAACCGCACGACGCGGACGTGTCACCACTGCCGCAGCGAGTTCGACATCAAGGCGTCGCGGGCGGACACCGGCCGCGACCATTACTGCTCGAAGGACTGCTATACCGCGGCGTTCACCGTGGCTCGGGTGTGTCGACGGTGCGGCGTGGCGTTCCGGTCGCCGCTCAGCGATGTCGCACGCGGGTGGGGCACCTACTGCTCCAAAGCTTGCGTCCCCGCGCAGGTCCGACGCGCCTGCAGGCAGTGCGGCACCGCGTTCACGGCCAAGCTGTCGGTGGTCGGCGACGGCCGCGCCAGGTACTGCAGCAACGCCTGCCGGCATCTCGGCCGCCGCAACCGGGTCGAGCAACCATGCCCCGAATGCGGCCAGATCTTCAGCGTGCCTGCGTCCGCCGCCCCGGGCCGGCGCACCTGCTCGCGCGCCTGTCGGGCCCGCCAACTGGCCAACAACCCGCACATGCGCGCCGTCCTCGCCGCCGCGCGCCACCAGATGCTCACCACACGCACCGAGACCCGTCCGGAACGGATCTTGTACGCCCTCCTCGACCGACTCGTCCCCGAACTCGCCCCCGGAACCGCGTGGGCGCGGCAGTTGCTCCTGCTGGACCGGTGGACGGTCGACGCCGCCATCCCCGATCTGCGGCTGGTCCTCCAAGCCGACGGCGACTACTGGCACGGACTCCACGAGAAGGACCGGGAAGACCCCCGCGTCGCGGGGAACATGGCCAACGACGCCTACCAGGACCGCAAACTGGCCGAAGCAGGCTGGCAGGTGCTGCGCTTCTGGGAATCCGACTTGATCAGGCACCTGTCCGATTGCGCGGACCGCCTCACCCGCGCCATCGACACGAGACGGCGGCAGATCGCCGATGGAGCGCGCCCACGGCGACACCGCCTCCGGCGGCGTACAGCGTCGGAAGGGGTCGACTGGTTCAACAAGCGGGGCATCCACACCGCAATCGGAGCCATCCCGCCCCCGAGCACGACACCAACTACTACGCTCAACACCAGCCCCCAACCGGCGGCTTGAGCCAACGCATGGAGCCTCCAGCAATCCCGGAGCGGTTCAAGGCGGGGCGGGTGGCCGGGCATGCGCACGTCAAGGTCGACCGCACGCTCGACACGGCCATGAGCAAGCTCAGAATGAGGAGCAGCCTACGTGGACGATGAGAAGAGACCGTCTCGTATCTGGAACGAGATAGCCTCCGGGAACTTCGAGAACGTCGTTCAGGCCGGCACTATCCATGGTGGCGTCCACGTCAATCGCGCCGGGGCGGACGACCCGAGCGCGTTGGAAGACCCGGTGATCGTGACCGTGCATCGGGAATGCAGCGAGTGGCTGGCGGTGGACGCCGACCCGCCACGGTGGATGCCGGCCAGCGGCATGACGTACATCGTGACTCTGGAGGCTCGGACGGTCCGGGCGGTTGTTCTTCGCGCCGCCCGGGTAGTCGTGCTGTCCCGTCGACTGCCGCGGCCGGGGTACTCGCCTGCCAGGAACGAGATCCTGATCGGGTCACGCCCGTCGGAACGGGACTTCGAAGCGGATCTCAGCACGGCTGATTCCGTCGGCCAGCAACCACCTGCACGCAAACGCTTCGGCCGCCGCGCAGTTCACGCTCCACGCAACCCCGCCCCTCGTCCCCATTTCGATACCGATTCGCCGCAGCTGCGCCCTATTGGCCCGGATTTTCCGTTCACGATCAGCGCCACCGACATCGAGCAGTTCCGGTTCACGGCGTCTGCTGGTTTCGAGGAGGTCTGCTGGCAGGTGGAGCTGGACTGGATCTGCGCGGGCAGGCAGGGAACCGTCGTCATCAACGACAACGGGTACCCGTTCGAGACGTATCCGTCGGGTGCGTTCTCTGGACCTGGCTCATGGGCCTTGGAGGAGGACGACGCAGACTACGAGAGAGGGTTGCGGCGGCGTCTCGCCAAGGAGTACAGGACCCCGCCCCCGCCCGCTACCTGGTCCCAGTCCACGGGTATCCAGGACGTTTACAACGCCGCGCTGGCCTTGGACTCTGCCATGCGGGACTCCGGTCCCGATGACCGGGCGGCATGGCCGGCCTACCAGCAGCTCGCCATGCACGTGCGGACCCTCTTGGGTCAAGAACGCTTCCACAGCCACAAGTCGGAGCAGTTCCGCGCGCTGCTCATCCGCGTCATCCGCTTCTTCCACGTCTCCGGTCAAAATTCATTGGGGGAGAAGATCGCACGCCGGGTGCGTGAGGACTGGGAAACGAGTCTCGGCAAGAACCATCCGCACACGTTGGCCCTGGCCAACCGGCTCGCCGGATGCATGTACGGCAGGGGCCGGTACGGGATGGCACGAGATTTATGGGAGAGCATCCTCCCACGGTTTCAAAAGACCCTGGGTGCCGAGCATTCCGACACACTTACCGTCACCAGTAATCTCGCCCTGGCCCTCGGTGGACTCGGCAAATTGAACGCCAGCGACGAGTTGCTGGACACCGCCGAGAAGCTGGCGGGACAGGCCCTGCGCATGAGCATTCAGGCACTCGGTAATGATCACCTGACTACTCGCAGAACATCGCTCGTCGTCGCGGACCTCGCAAAGCTACGCCAGGCCAAGGATGGTGAGCGTTGACCGGTCGTGTGACCCACATGGGCCGACGTGCCATGGGTGCTCAGGCCGCCTGGCCGTCGCTGCGCAGGCGGCTGGAGCCGATGCCCAGGTGCGGGCTGTACTCGTCGGTTCAAGGCCGAGTTCGCGGGTGAAGTACGCGCCGAAGCGGCCGATGGCTGGGCGACGACGACCATACCTAGGCTGTGGCGGGGGATCTACCAGCCGGCCTCTGAGCGGATTTCGAGCACGGGCAGCCAAGAGCCAGACCAGTTAGGCGTGTCCCGCTTCCTCACCGGGAATGCGGGGCACGATCTCCCTCGCCGTCCGGTGGTGCGCTGCTCCCGGAAGCGGGCGTCGTGAACGTGAGTCCTCCGGAGATGTTCTCGGCCAGCACTGCGGGCCCATGGAACGTGCCGCCGCTGATGTGGTTGGTCGTCTTGCCCTCGCCGATGCGCAACGTCATGGCCAGCTCGTGCCACTGGCTCAGGTCTGAGCGGAAGTCGCTGTCGGCTGTCGCCCGTGCGGCCAGGGCCTCACTCAGTGCCTGGGCACACAGCTGATCAGCGGGGGCTTCCTCCAACCGGCTCAGCTCTCCTTCACCGGACGTTGTCGGCAAGCCTTCGGAAGGCGCTCCGCCGCTGCGGAAGGGGCGCCGTACCAGGTTGCTCAGCCCTGCCCATGCCTGCCGCCCGGCCTCGCCTCCAGCGCCACCCGCCAACGCCATCAGCAGCCCCACCGATACAGGATCCACCACGTGCTCCCCCAGTCCACATGCTCACCTTCTGACAGGAGACACGCTACGAGAAGCGGCGGCTCTCCACGGGCCGACCAGGAGCTTCAATCGCCCGGCTTTTGCCGCACCGAGCCAGACACTCTTGCGGCAGTGGCCTGCTCCTCGCCGTTCGACTGCGATCCTCGCGCGCGAGTCCGCGACCCGGCGATGCCCTGGCCCGCCGACCGTCTGATCTACACCCACGTCCCCGGGGTGATCCCGGTGAACACCGTCTCGCCGTCGTCGACGAACGCGACGTTCCGGCGGTCCTTGCGGCGGCGTTCCCAGTAGCCGACGGTGGTGGCCGGGTTGTCGTGGTCGGCGAACTGCTGGACCTCGGCGAGCGGGACCTGGGCGTCGAGCATGTGGGTGATGCGGGAGGCGCGCATGACGTGCGGGGTGACCTTGCGGCCGGGCAGCAGGCCGGCGTGGCGGCCCATCCGGGCGAGGGCGCGGGCGACGTCGTGCCGGTCGAGGGGGGCTCCGGCGCGGTCGAGGAGCAGGTGCCCGGTGGTGCGGCCCGCGGTGTGGGTGTCGAGGAGTTCGGCGACGGTGGTCGGGAGCGGCAGGACGCGTTCCTTGTGGGCCTTGCGGGTGACGTCGAGGTAGACGCGGCGGCCGCGTTCGATGCGCTGGCCGAACCCGATCGCGCACATCTCGCTCACGCGTCCGGCGAGGGTGTAGAGGAGAGTGACCAGCAGCAGGTCGAAGTCGTCCTGCGCGCGCCGGGCGAGGGCCCGGACCTCGTCGATCTCCAATACCGGCGTACTGGTCGAGGTGTTGCCCTTGTCGACCTTGGGCCGGTCGTCCTGGGTGACCGGGTTGCGTGGCAGGTCCACCTTCTCCGCCGCGTACCGGTGCAGGGAGCTGAGGGCGGTGAGGTAGCGGGCGGTGGTACTCGGCGCGCAGCCCGCGGCCTCCCGTCGGATCCGCCAGGCGCGGATGTGGTCGGCGGTCAACTGCCCGAGCGCGAACCGCTCGTGGCCGAGCTCGGCGGCGAACGCGGCCCAGCGGCGGATGTCGTCGGCGTAGTCGCGCTTGGTCTGCACCGAGCCGCTCCGGGTCGAGGTGAGCCAGTCCAGCACCAGCACGAAGGTCTCGGGCGTGACGGCTTCGGCGAGGAGACCCGCCTGGCCGAAGACCGCTCCCCCGCCGCCCTCGACGCCCGCCAGCTCGGCCCCGACCGGCACAGCGCCCGCGACCTGCCCGACTTCGACGCGGTCGCCGCCCTGATCGACGCCGAACTGCGGCGGCTGGAACCCGACATGGAGCGCGCGCCCATCGCGTTCGACGAGGAACCCCTCGCCGGCCTCATCGACGCCGCGGCGACCCTCCGCGGCTTCGCCGACGAACTGTCCGCCGACCGCACCCCCGAGCAAGCCGCGGAAGCCCGCGCCCTCGCCGACCGCGCGTACGCCGCCCAGCTGCGCGCCTACGCCGAGCACCGCGCCGCCCAGGAAGCCGCCCGCCCCGTCGTGCTGCTGCCCGAGGACGAGGACCTGGCCGCCCTGCTCCGCCTCGTCGACGAACCCCTCCTCAGCCGACTACGCCTCGTCAGCCCCGACGACGCTGCGGAGTTCGGAGTGGGACCTCTGATGAGGACCTATGGAATCGGCTGTGGCGGATATTTCGGATGCTGTTGGTGATCTTTGGTGGGTTTCGCTGGGCTTCGCCATGCTGACGGGTACGCCGGGTGCTGCTTCGCTGGTTGTGGGGTGAGCCTCAGCGAGGGGGCGGCGATGTCTATGGGTTCGAGTTCGGGCTCGGGGATTCCGGTGCGCACGTTGGAGACGGCCCGGTCGGCGAATCCTCGGGCACCGCCGCGATGTGGGTGCGGGACCGGTTGTCCGAGTTGTTCGTGGATGAGGACTTCAACGATTGGTTCCCGACGGACGGGCGGCGCGGGCTCTCGCCCGCGCGGTTGGCGCTGGTGTCGGTGCTGCAGTTCGCGGAGAACCTGACGGACCGCCAGGCCGCGGAGGCGGTCCGCTGCCGGATCGACTGGAAATACTGCCTGGGACTGGAGTTGGGCGATCCCGGGTTCGACCACTCGGTGCTCAGCGAGTTCCGCGACCGCATCGCAGAAGGCGACCGGGCGGACCGCCTACTCGCGGTCATGGTCGAACGATTCGTCGCTGCAGGGCTGGTCAAGCGCGGCGGTCGCCAGCGCACCGACTCCACGCACGTGCTCGGCGCGGTCCGCCGCCTCAACCGGGCCGAGCTGGTCGGAGAGACGCTGCGGGCCGCGTTGGAAGCGCTGGCCCGTGCGGACGACGAGTGGCTGGCGCCGCTGACCACGCCGGAGTGGGCTGAACGCTACGGGCGTTCGGTCCGCTACGACCGGCTGCCCAAGGGCGCGGTGAAGCTGGCCGCCTATGTCGAGCAGGTCGGCGCGGACGGCATGACACTGTTGACCGCAGTCCATGCGCCCGATGCCCCGCCCAGGCTCCGAGCCCTCGACCAGGTGCAGGTGCTGCGGCGGGTCTGGGTCCAGCAGTACTAGTACGACGACGCCGGGCGGCTGCGCTGGCGCGGGCCGAAGCAGACCAGCGACCGGCAGAGCCGGCGGGACAAGCCGCGCCGGTCCACGTCCGCCCCTGCCGCGGACGGCTCACCGGACCCCGCCTCGGCCAGGGCGCCCTGGTCGACGATGGAGATCGTCTCCCCGCACGACCCCGAGGCCCGCTACAGCTGCAAGCCCGGCAAGGCGGAGTGGGTGGGCTACAAGGACCACCAGACGGAGACCTGCGACACCGGCGGACCGAACGTCATCGTGCACGTGACCACGACCCCCGCGCCCGAACAGGACATCGCGGTGCTCGACCGCATCCACGACGCCCTGGCCGCCCGGGACCTGGCTCCGTCCGAGCACCTGGTCGACTCCGGCTACGTCACCCCCGAGACCATCCACCGGGCCGCCACCACCCACGGCATCGACCTGCTCGGCCCGGTTCGCGTCGATCCCCGCGCCGGCGAACACCCGGGCTTCACCAAAGAGGACTTTCAACCCAACTGGCAGGACCGCACACTCACTTGCCCACGCGGCGCCACCAGCCCGCCCTGGCATCCCACAGTCGCCGACGGACACAAGCGGATCTCCGTGCTCTTCCCTCGGGCGGCCTGCCGAGCCTGCGAGGACCGACTCAAATGCACCGGCAACACCGGCGGCCGAGGCCGCCAGATCCTGCTGATGCCCCAGCACCTCCAGGAGATCCAGACCCGCGTCCGCCTCGACCAGCAGACCGACCCATGGCGGCAGCGTTACGCGATGCGCGCCGGCTGCGAGGCCACTGTCTCCGAGACCGTCCGCGCCCACGGCCTACGCCACTGCCGCTACCGAGGCCTCGCCAGGACCCACGTCCAACACGTCCTCACCGCGGCCGGCACCAACATCATCCGACTGAGCGAATGCCACCCGCCCGGCACCGCCCCACCCCGCAACCCCAGACCGGCCACCCCGTTCCAACGCCTCTGCCGGAACATCTCCACCACGAAACCGAGTTGACCCAGCGAAGATCACCAACAGCATCCGAAATATCCGCCACAGCCATGGAATCGGCCAGCCCTGCTCGCGTTCCCCACTTGGTTGACGGGGTAACAACGGCACGGCTTCGCCCGCCAGTTGAGGGTCTCGGGCCGTTCCTCCCCGTCAAGTGGTGCGCTCACCCAGGCGAGGCGGTTTGTGGCCCACGGAAGATCTCGTCCAGGTGGTGGGCGAGGATGGCGAGTGCGTCTTCGCCGGTGCGTTGGCCGCTCAGCACTGGTCATGCGTTGGGCCCGAGCCTGGTACCTGCAGAACTATCCGGCTCACCTACCGGCCCGACTGCACAAGATCCCCAACCTCCGTCTGTATAGAGAGAGCGCGCCCGCGCCCTAGGCGTCCGGTTTGAGGATGCGGCGGGTTGCCTCCACCGGGCCGACCCCGATCGCGGCACGCAGCGCGTCGACGGCGGCCTCGGGCTGCTCCATGCGATAGAGCTCCCACGGATCGTCCGCCTTGTCGCGGGTGAACTGCGACCCGAAGATCTGCGGAATCTGCAGCCGCATCCTGACCCGGTCCAGCAACCAAGCCAGGTCGCGGAACGCCGCCTCACCCCGGGCAACGGCCATGACCAGCGACGGCAGCGCCCTCATCTGCTCCTCCAGCGGCGCGTGCTGGACCAGGAGCCATGCGGCCGTCGCCCCGTCCTCGCCGACCATGCTGCGCCCCGGCCATTCCCGCTCGTCGATCACCGCCATGATCCACCGGGTGTTGTCCGCGTCGACCGCGGTCACCCGGGCCCATTCCTCGGCGCCAGGCGCGGGGCCGAGCGCTTCACGGGCCTGCTGGTCTCGGTCGACGCGTGCGAGCAGTTCCATGCGGAGCCCGTCTTCCGCCCGAAGCCCCGGTTCCCCCGGCTGCGTCATGAGGTCTGGTGGACGGTGAAGCCGAGGTCGCGCAGGAGCTTCTGCGATTCGCGGGTGTTCTGTCGGTGCACCCCGGTGCAGGTGCGGGCGACCTGCTTGACCGGGTACGCGTTGCCGTTGACCTCCACGAAGTACTTTCGGATCCCCTCCGGCGCCAGTCCTTGCATCCGCGTGTCGACGTCCGCTTGGGTGAGGTCGTACTCCTGCCCTTGGAACTGGACCATGCCCGCCTCCTGTTCGCCGTGCGTCACCGAATGGTAGGCAGTGTGGCCGAGCAGGCGGCCAGCGCGCGGCAGGACGCCCGAAGCCGCCCGATGCAGCGGTGGTATCCCTTGCCAGCCACACCATGCCGCGCGCCGACGAGCGGTCGAACGGATGCTTCCGAACCGCGTCATGCCGCGGGTAGGTCGAAGTCCTGTTTCGTCGGCGGGCCGGGGTTTGGCTCGCTCGCGCCGGGCATGTCTGATCCAACTTAACTGCCGTTGGCCGGAATTAGTGCTGTCTGGCGGGTTCCGAACCGTGGTGTACCGGCGTACCGTTCATGATCCGGTCTTCGCCGACGGAACTGTCAGCGGACCGGTAGCAGCCTGCGCCCACCCCCATTCCCGACGCCGGGCTGCCTGGTGTCGGCCCGGCCGCGATCCCCCCACGCGGCGGGGGCCGACGCACCACCGCGGCGGCCGCGGCCGCGCGGACCAACGGATGGCAGCGCAAGGGGAGGCGGTTCCGATGGGCAATGACGCATGGGTGATACGCGAGTGGCGCGACGCGGACGGGCACGTGTGCAAGGCGATCATGACCCCGGAGAAAGCGGCCCGCTCCGACGCCGAGCTGCGTGAGGAGTCCGCCGCGTTCCTGGCCGCGCACCCACTGCCGGAGCAGCCGTCCGATCCGCTGGCCGCGCTCATGACCGACAACGCCAACGCCTATGTCATCGAGCGCGCCTCCGGGCTGGCGGTGCCCGGTCGCCCGGTTGGGCTGGCCGACCTCGGCGCGCGGCTGCGCAACGACGACCCGCAACTCGCGCGGCTGACGGACCAACTCGTCGAGGACGCGATCGCCACGGTGGCCGAACGCCAGCGCCGCGCCGCCCCATAAGCCGGAGAATGCCGTGATCGGGGTCTGACGGGCGGTGCGCCCCTGAGACAAGGAGCCGGTGGTGGACGACAGCGGCTTGGACGGACTCCTCAATCAGCCCGGGGAGTACATCGGTGCACGCCGCGTCCGACGGCCCCATCGCGCCGCGGGCGCGCTTGCCCTGGAGTGGTGGGACGGAGCGGTGTGGGTCCGCGCTGGCGAGGCCGCCGACAGCGACGGCGTCCGGGGGTGGCTCTCGGGCACACCGCACGGCACCCACCCCTGGCAGCCCGGCACCGGGCGTCGCCGCAAGACATCCGGACCGCCTGCGCCCGGGCGTCAAACGGCGTAGGGGTCCAGGCCGCGGTCCCCGCCCACGGTGACGGCGCGGGCGACCACGCTGCGCAGCAGGTCAGGCATGTCGGCGTCGGTCCAGCGCCGGAACATCTGCGCAAAGTCGAGCGGCAGCGCCGCCGGTGTCCACTCCTCGGGGATCGGCCACATGCGCAGCACCGCGTTGCGCGCCGCGCGGTACGCGTCGGTCTGCACCTCGTCCGGCTCCTGCTCGGCCGACCACGGGCGCCGGGCACCCATCAACACGATCACGTCCGCGGAGTACCAGCCGGCCGGGGCGTTGTCCGCGCCCGGCGTCGGATCGGTCGGCAGCACCGCGGCGCGGGCGTACGCGGGATACACCTCTCCGGTCTCCTCCCGCGTCAGCCGCACGGCGCTGTTGGCGACAAGGGCCGCGAGGACTTCCTCGGACGTTGTCACCTCGCCGGGCGGCGGGGTGTGGGTGGGCGTGCACGGCAGGCTGGTATCGAACAGGTAACCGACCGCGGCCACCGTGTGCCGCGGTGCCGGATCTGCCTCGTCCAGGCGGCGCCGGGCCTGCATGTATGTCTCGCCCCTCGCCTTCTGGCGGGCTTTGATCTCGCGCTTGTGCGGATCGGCCATCGCGTCACGTCTTCCCGGCCGCGCTGCCTACGCTCGCGTCGGCCCGGTCGAGGCGGGACGGCGGAACTTCGGCGCGGTGGCGGGACCTTGATCGTGGGCCGGGGCGTGGGCACGGATTCCGGCACGAGATGACGGGCGGCCGCGAGCCACCCCGGCCGCCAACTCTGCCGGGCGGCACCGGCGCCACCGCCGCATCCCCAACCCAAATCCGCTGCGAGCGACGGTAGCGGCACAACGGCTCGAGTCCGCAACGACACGTCCCAACTCGAATCCCCTATGCCCGTGCGGTGACCAGGGTGATGGCTGCGATGCAGACGCTCAGCGTGCCGAACGCGACAGTCGCACAGGCCGCGAGGCGGCGCAGCGGCGGGGCGCCGTAGTGCAGGGTGATGCGCTCGGTGAGCAGAGCGGCGACGATCGCGACGAGGACAACGAGGGCCGCGGATCCGAGGGTGGTCATGGCGACTCCGTGCCGCGGCCGGGGCGGCAGGGTCGAAGTGGTCTCTACGCTGCGAGGTCGTATGCGGGCATGGAGGCGCCGGCCGCCGTCTCCACCTGCCGCCAGGCAGGCAGGGGCGGGGCATGACAGGTCGCCGAACAGATCAGCGGCGCGGAAAGGCATGCGTGCGAGCGGCAGCCTCGCAGCTGGGTCCGGGTTGCGGACAGGCGGAACACGCCGTTGGTGAGCCGCGACAGCACACGCAGCACCGCGCGCCGCTGTGCTCGGGTAATGCCCACAGCGACGGCGATCACCCTGGCCACAGCCCGCACCCACGCAGCTACCGCAACTCGCGTCCGTTTCGGATCCTCGGCGGCGATGTCCTCCGGATACACCAACAGCTGCGGGCCTTCAGCCTGCCCTGCCCGCCGCCGGTAGGAATGGGCCGACAGCCTGGGCAACACGAGGAATTCGAATTCCGCGGGCAACAGGAAAGTCAGTGGCCCACGGCCCTCACCAAATCGCTGCTCCAACGCGTCCCAATAGTCGGACAGCTTGCGAGCCTCCGTAAACGCGACCAGGACGGTCCGCGTGAGGCCGGGGACGTTGTGGAGCACAGGCGGAAGAAGGCGCCGGTCCAACATGCGCTCCGACGAGCCGTGCACGCTGTCCGGCCGGATGAGTATGTCGTCGCTGTCATGCGGCTGGACGAGCGTCATGCGGGTCAAGCGGCGGGGACGGCCCTCGCTACGGAAGTACTCGCGGTCCAGGAGCTTCTCGGTCGTGGTGTATGGACGTCCCGTCAGCCCAGGGTCGTAGTCCACGAGAGACACGCGCGGCAACGCCACACAGTCCACCCGCACTCCCCTCCACCGCAGTTGCACCCCATTGTGCCATCACGTCAGGACCCGAGCAGGCAAGTCTGAGCATCCCCACGCTTGTTCGACATGAGGCGGAATTGGTGTTGCCGGAAAGGGTGGCAGTCCCCAGGACAAGCATCCCGTCCCCCGCTGCGGGCTGTCGGCACCGGCAGCGAGATCATCACGATCGACACCACCGTCTGTCTCGGCGGGGTCGTGGCGCGGGGGCGGTGGCACGCCACGATTCGGGTGCTACCACGTACGCGCATCAGCGAACCGCCGTTAACAGTGGCTCTCCAACTTCTATGGCTCAGATCACTACACCGACGACTCGAACCTCACCGACACCCCGCTGGCCACAGTGCGGTGGGCGGACGCCAACGACGCGCACCTGCCGGGTTCGTCGGGCGAAGGCCTGGCGCTGCGTGTCGCGGCGAGCCTTGCCGTGGGCGGGCCGGTCAATCTGAACGAGGTCAGCGGTCTGGGGGCACAGCAAAGGTCTGGTCCTGCGCGCTATCGCCCACACAGCAGGCCACCACACCGACATCACCGTCACTGCCCAGCAGGCCTTCGGCGCCGACGTCCCGGTCGGCTTGACCTTTCACGAAAGCCACGCGTTCTGGCCCGGCCCAAAGCGGGCCTCACTGGTCGGGTGATCCGCACCGCCGGGACGCGATGTCTCGGAGGGGCCTGGCATCACCGCCAGGAGACAGGCAGAGCCTCGCTTCGAGCCTCCTCACCTCCTCAACGAGCCGCCCGATTGCCTGAGCCCGTAGGAGCGGGGTGTCGGTCCCAGCCGTCGCCAACCCACGAACGTCACGTGAAGGATCGCCCTCGCTTTGTGCGCGTGGGGTGTCGTCCGAACGATGCTCATGCACATCGCCTGGCAGGTCGCCGTTACGGTGCAGGACAAGGACGTTGGCCCCTGCGGTCTGCCCTACCCCCGCATCGAACGACTCGGCGGGGAGCACCGGGGGAATCGCACGGATCCTGTCGACGACTGCCTGCAGCTCTTCCGGCGGACCTACCGCACTGCGGTCGCGGCGCTTCTTTGTCCGCGCTGCGTCCACCACCAAAAGGACCATTTGGGCGAACGCAGCATCGGTGCCCCACGCCTTGGACAGCAGGCGGGCTGCGTGGTCCCGAGCCCCCTGGTCATAGCTGATGCGCGCCAGTGCCAACGTTCCCCACTCGCTTCCCGCAAAGTGGGATCGCAGGTACCACGTCATCGCGCGTTCGGGATCGCCGCGATGTTCGTACCAACTACCCAGGTACGCGGCGGCATCCGCGTCGCTGTTCTCGGCGGACACCCGCGCCAAAGCCTCGAAACAGGTCACGACTGAAGGGCCTTCGGCTCCCCTCCTGCCGAGCTGCCGCAGCGCACGAAGCTCCTTGTCGAAGCGCCGTACGTCGGTGGAGTCGCGGCAGTCCAGGAGTGGTGGCGTGACTTTTCCCGCCTTCGGCAACCAGCGCTCGGAAAGTCGGCGCAGCGTGCAGTCCACATTCACCTCCCATCGCCGGAGCACGTCGGTGAAGGCGCGGTGATCACGGCGGGCTGGCGTGACCTTGACTGCTTCGGAGACCCGCGACCGCGAGAGCAGGTACACCGCCGCGAACCTCGCCACGAGGTACGCGGACTTGCCCATGCCGACGAGGGCGGCAGCGCGGGCTTCCTCGGCGGCCTCACAACCGCACAGATCCTCAGTCTCGGCGAGGAGGTCATCGTCGTCGAGTAGCCCGTCGTCCTCGTCGTCCTGTCCGGCCCGTGCTGCCCACTCCAACTCCGCCGCGTATCCGGGGTCTCGCTGGGCACGCGCGGCCTTGGCCCGCAGGATCGCGAGCAAACCGTCGCCGTCAACCTCGGCCGTCGCGATGTCCTCCCCCGCGTCCGCACCGAGGTCCTTGGCCGTGTCGTGTCCACCGCAGGACGCGAACCACACCTGCGCCTGGCGGCGAATGAGGTCGGATTCGCGGGGACCGAGCCCCCCGCGAGAGCGGGGGGCGGACACCAGATCGGGGAAGTCCGGGACGGCATTGCGGCCCGCCAGTCCGTCGCGCATGGTCACGCGCTCACCACCTTCGCTTCCCCGTACATCGCCCGGGCCCGGTTCCGGATCCGGTTCTGCCAGCTCTTGACCGTGCCCTCCTTGACGTTCATGGCCTTGGCGATCTCCGACACGGTCATCCGGTACACGTACTGACACACCGCCACCCGCTGCTCCTGCCGCGGCAGGGTCCTGACGAAGGCGTCGAAGTCGACGGTGCGCGCGGCTGTGGGAGCGGGGTCGACCGCGGCCTGGATCCGCAGGCACTCGTCGTACCCGTCGGAGGCCAACACCACCCGGTTGCGCTTGTTCCACACCGTGTACGCGCGCCGCCTCGCGACCTCGTACAAGTAGGCGACCGGGTTGTCGACGTGGGCGATCCGGTGACGCACCGCGACAAAGGTGTCCTGCACGATGTCCTCGGCCTCCGATGCCAGGTCGGGGAACCTGCGCCGCACGAACCCCACCAGCGCGGGCAACTCGCCGACGTGCTGTGCGACGGCCGCGAACTCGTCGTCGGCCGTGGCGCAGCCCACGGTGAAATTGGCTTCCGGGGTGTCCCCGGTCAACCGCAGGTGCGGCGTCACCACGGGCACCGCCGCGATCGGGGGCGCGCAGCCGGGCATGCCGGCGCGGACGGTTCGGGTCCGCCGCCGGGCCCTCCGCCGCTCTGTTCCGAGACCTTCAGGCTCCGCACCGCCGCGCCTCTCCTCACCGCCGACAACACCGTCCACCCGTATGAGGGCCAAGAGACTGGATCCGGGTTACACGGCTCTCCAAGATCTTTTCGAGGAGCGTGCCCCGCACCGGGTGTCCCCCCAACGCACGGCGTTCCGGGCCGAGTTCCGCCCCCTCGGTCCGCAGCGGTTGTAACCCGAAGAGCCGGGTTCGCATGTCGATCGAGTGCAACAAGCACCCCATCAACCACAGGAGACCCGTGGACCGCATCCAGGCCGTCATGCTGCTCGCCGCGACCTTCGCCTCCCTCGCCGCGGCGCTGATCGCCTTCATCCTCAAGCAGCGCACCGGCGCCGCCCCGGCCGCCGCGCTGCTGTACGGCGGCAGCACCGCCGTCACGCTGATGCTCCTGTATTTCACCGCCCTCGGCGCCTACCGGTAATCGCGAAGAGCCGGGCCGGACCGCGACGTTCGCGGGCATGTCGCTGCCCGAACCGATGCTGGCTGCACTGGCGGAGGCGCTGCGACCCGTCGGCTTGTGGGTGTACCCGCCTGAATGGGACGGCTTTCGCGCGTTGGTCGCGCGGGACCAGACCAGGGAACGGCTGGCGTCGCGGCGCAGGACGTTGCTTACCCGGGCCTCCGGTGACATCGCCCAGGCCGCAGAGCGCATCACCCACCGAGGACCCGGAGCAGGCCACCGACGACAATGTGGCGATTCCTCGCGACCCCACTGACTACGACTGGGCGGAGTGCCGTGCCCGCCCGCTCGGGAGAGCCGTGCCCGTGCCTCCGGAGCAGGCTGAGTGGTTCACCCCGTTGCCGGGCCCGGGGTGAACCTCGGGCAGGGCATCGTCATGCGTCGTCGGCGAAGCCTGCGAGCAGGTTGAGGGTGAACACGCAGGAGAGCTTGCAGGTGATGTGCTGCTTGGCGAACACGCCATCCGGACGGTACGCCTCCGTGATCGAGACGGTGCGCCGCCACGACACCGGCAGCACCCACTCGCGCAAGTCCGGGTCCCCATCCTCGCCGGCATGCCGGTAGGAGCCGATGAGCGGCAGATCGGCGAGTGCGCGCGTCTGGCCGTCCACCACAACCCTTGCCTGGGTGAACGGCACGGCGGGACCGGTCACCTCGCCGACGCCGACGTAGCCCTTCCCGGGTACATAGGCGTTGACGCGGCTCCCGACCTGGGGGTGCCGGATCTGGCGGGAGTACCGCGCGCCGCCGCCGGCGGAGATGAAGCCGTACCGGGCCGCATCCTGCCAAGCACGTGTCTCGTTGTGGCCGAAGTTGGCGTACCAGTCGATGCCGTTCCACGGCTCGGCAGACCCGCGCGAACGCTTGCGTGCCGGCGGTACCGCCGCTGACGGCTCGCGCACCCAGGCGCGCGTGAGGTATTGGCCGCCGTCGGCCTCGAAGTGGCGGAACAGCACAGCGTTGATCGACACCTGGCCGCGGGCGAGGTAGCCGAGGATGCGCTCGGTCGCGTCGTCGAGGACCGCGGCGACGATGGTGAGGCGGTGGGTGGTGTTCAGCACCTCCGGCGGTGAGGAACCAAACCGGTCCTCGAACGCGGCCTCGAACACCCCTCCGGTGTGGTCGGCGTACAGCGCGAGAACGTCGTCGTGGGTGAGGGACTCGGCCCAAGATCCGTAGTCGAGGACCTGCGCAACGACCTCGCGCGGTGTCCGGTCGCGCTTCAGCTCGATGACGTGGAGCGCACCCTCGGCGTCGACGGCGACCAAGTCCACGATCCCGCCCATCCCGGTGGGGACCTGGCGGCCTATCAGCAGCAGCTGCTCTCCCAGAATGTCCGGCCGGGCCGCGAGCGCGTCCTCCAGTTGCCGCTCGAGCGCCAACGGGGTCGGTGTGACCTCCACCGGCTCTGGTCCGTCGATCCGCCACGTCGCCACGTCTGTCGGCAATTGCCCTCCCCGCGGTTCGTTTGGGAACCGCACAACGCCCGCGTCACTGTCCGCTGTTCCCGATCCCGGAATCGAATTCCTCGGCAGGCTGGGCGGCACGCTGATCCGGCAGGCTGGCGCGGTCGTTTTGCAGCCGCCATAGCTCCTGGAAGAGGCCGGGTGTGGTGGTGAGTTCGGTAAACGTTCCCTCCTGGAGGACGCAACCGTGGTCGAGGACCACGATGCGGTCCGCGACGGCGACGTTGGTGAGGCGATGGGTGACCAGGACGATGGCGCAGTCGGCCGCCATGGCGCGCAGACCGGCGAAGATCCGGTGCTCGGCCCTGGGATCCAGCGCGCTGGTCGGCTCGTCCAGGACCAGCAGCGGGGCTCGGCGGTAGAAGGCTCGGGCGAGCGCGATGCGCTGCCACTGCCCACCGGACAAGTCTTGGCCGCCCCAGAACTCCGGAGCCAGCAGCGTCTCCAGCCCGCGCCTCAGCTCGTTCAGCACATCACTCGCCCCTGACGCCGCGGCGGCGTCCAGGATGGTGCCGTCGCCGCTTTCGTCCTCACGGCCGAGGGTGATGCTCTCGCGGGCGGTGAGCGGCCAGCGGGCGACCTTCTGCGGCACGACGGAGGTCTGCGCCCACAGTGCGTGCGGGTCCAGATCGCGCGTGGAGACACCGTCCCACGTGACCTCGCCGTCCGTGGGCAAGTACAGGCCGGCGATGAGTTTGGCGAGGGTGGTCTTGCCGGAGCCGTTCTCGCCGACCAGGGCGACGACTTCGCCGCGTCGGACGTGGAAGTCCACCTTGTCCAGGGCCAGCTTCGCCGCATCCGGGTAGCCGTAGGTCGCTCCCTCGACGCGGATCACGTCCGGAGCCGGCGGTGCGGCGGCGCCGCGCGCGAGGGCGTAGCCGCCCGCCTTGGCGATGAAGTCCGCCCAGTCGTCGACGTACAGGCCGGTGCGGAACAGGCGCGCCGACCAATTGACGATGCCGCGCAGCCCGGTGGTCGCAACGCCAAGTGCGATCACCGCGGTGCCGGCGGAGGCGACGGACATGCGACCGGTGGAGAGAAGAAGTACCACCGCGCCCCACACCAGCGTCGCGCCGGCGCCACCCATGAGGGCTCCGACGGCGGCGTAGCGGGCGCCGGTCCGGACGGACTTGCGGACCCGAGCATCGACCCGCTCGCCGTGCCGGCGGTACTTGGCCAGCAAGAACGGAGCCATCGTGTCGGAGCGGACTTGGTCCGCGTACTCCTTGTCGGCCAGGTGCCAGCGCAGATGCGACAGCGCGCGCCGATCGGCGCTCATCTCCAGGTTGGACAGGTAGTTCTCGCGCGTCGCCGCGACGGCGGCAACCCCCTGTGGGACGACGGCCAACAGCAGCAGAGGCAGCAGCACCGGGTGCAACACGGTCAGCACCCCGGCCGCCGCGAGGAGGGACGCGGCGGACGACATGATCGATTGGGACTCCAGGACCAAGTCCGGGGAGACGACGGCGCCGCGGTCTGCGGCGTCCCAGGCGTCGTTGAATCCCGGGGTGTCGTAGGCGGACAGTTCGGCCTCGGTCGCGGCCTCCAGCATCATCCACTCGGCCCGCCGCGCGATGCGGGGTTCCAGGTCAGAGCCGATCATGTTGATGCCGATGCCGAGCACCGTGCGGAGCGCCGCCGCGGTGGCAATCGCCAGGACAGAGGGGAGCGCGGCCTGGACGCGGTCGGCGATGTGCCCGGAGGCGATCAGTTCGGTGATCGTGCGGGTCGTCGCGAGCAACCCGAACGCTTCCAAGAGGGCCGACAACACCTGGAAGGTCAGCAGCAGGACAACGGCACGGCGGTCCACACGCCACGCCAGCGTCAGCGAACGCCGGATCAGCTGCGGAAGCCTGCCGCCTATCGACCTGATCGAGATCGCCTTGCGGATGTCGGACTCTTCGCGCAGCCCGCGGAAGGAGAACTTCAGCTCTTCCGCGGCGAGTTCGGGCGAAGCGGTCTCGGCTTCGCTGCCGTCCTGGTCGGTCATGGCGTCCGGCTCCTCCCACCTGCAAGCGGTACAGAGGCTGACTCTCTCGTTTGATCGGGGTCTGCGGGAATCCGCCAGCCGGATGACGTACGCCGGCGAACTTACGCTCTACGTAGGTCGGTTGACGGCTTCGATGATGAGTGAGCGCGCTTGGTCGTCGTAGACGACAGCGCTGGCTAGCTCGGCGAAGGCGGTGGATGGCCTTTCCTCGTTCACGCGCGGGTCTCCGAGTGCCGGTGGAGGTTCGGGCGGCAGCGCGGGCACCGGCAGTCCTCGAACGGCCGCGCCAACGGCAGCGCTGGCGTGGCGCTTAGGTCGCGGATCGGCTCCGGTGTGGTGGAGCCGTCGGGGTGGACGGTGAACACGCGGCAACGCAATCCACGAGTCCGAGGCCAGGTGATCCGCGACTCCGGCGCGCGGCGACCGGTTGCTTCCATCCTTGTACGGTCCGCGCCGGATGCCGGCCGGGTCCATGGATGTGCACGTTCTTCTACGCAGTCCACTCGATCAGGTGGCCTGCGCAGGGCCGTGCCCGGCTATTCGAGCGAGGAAAAGGCGCGTCCGACCAGGGTGCGTGCTTGGGCTCCGTAGACGGCGAGTTTCGACAGCTCGGTGAAGGCCTTGGTGTAGCCGTCGACTTCGGAGGGGGTGGTGATGTTGATCTCGGCGGTGAGCAGTTCGACGTTGGCCCGGGCGTCGTCGAACAGGCTGAAGGTCTCTTGGACCCACATGTCCGGCCGTTGCGCGGTCATGGGGATGACGCCGACCGACACCGCCGGCCACGTCATCGCTGTGAGCAGGTGGACGAGTTGGTCCGCCATGTCCTCGGGCGCACCGACCTGGTAGTGGAGGACGGACTCTTCGATGAGGAAGGCGAAGGTGCGGCCGGGTTCGTGGACGAGCTGCACCCATTCCAGCCGCGCCGCGGCGGCGTCGTCGGCGTGGTCGGGCACGCCGTTGAACCGGGCGATGGTGGACAGCAGCGCTTGGGCGTACGCGAAGGTCTGCAGGAAGCCGGGGACCACGCTGGCCGAGTAGACCTTGATGCGCCGGTGCCGCCGGAACTGGGGGCCGTAGGTGGCCTGGTCGGTGGCCATTCCGCCCCGCCAGCGGCGTTTCCACACCGAGTACATCTCGTCGGCGGCGAACATCTGCGCCACCAGGTCCTCAACCGCGTCCGGTACCCCACACAGTCGGCACCAGGTCTCGATGTCCGAGACTGACGGCAGGGTCGTCGCGGTCAGGATTCTGCTGGATTTGCTGGGGTGCCACCCGGCGGCGTGCGCGACGCGGGTGCCGTCCAGGCCGGCGCGACGCATGGCCTCCTTGAGGCGTGCCGCGAGCGCCTCACGGGCTTTCTGCGCACTGGAGGAAGGGGAGCGGGCCATGACCGGTCGTCGGGTAGCGGGCAGCCGGTTCCGTCACCCGATCTCGAAGTCGGCGTGTGGGGTGGCCTGCGACCATACGGAGTCGAAGGCGTTGCGGATCACATCGGCGGTACTAGTGTCGTCGTCGATCCGGGCGCCGGTGAAGCGGTTGGCCGGGTCGAAGAATCCCCAGTGCACGAACCGGCCGTCGAACACCCACAGGTCGTTCGCGGGCACCAGCCCGACGACATCGGGCCGCTTGATCCAGCGGACCTGCTCGCCGGAGTCGAGGATGTGCCCCGTCGTGTCGTACTCGTACCGGACGTACTCGGTGGCAGGCATGGAGACCACTCGTAGCCGTCGGAAGGCCACGCCGCGGGCGACGGCCGCGGCGACCATCGGCCGGAAGTTGTCCCGGTACGGGTCCGGTCCCGGTTCGCCGCGGCGCCACCGGTCCAGGTCGTCCGCTTCCTCGGGGACGTCGTAGCCGTCGCGGAGTTCCCAGTGCTCTGCTGTCTTCGAGCACCAGGCCATCAACTCATCGAACGTCGCAGGATTCCGCGAGGTCACATGCCCTCCGTATTGCGTCGGCCATCCTCACGGGAAGCCGCACTACCGATTCGCCGTCGGGGACCGGCCCCGTGGCTCGGCACGCTTCCAGCATCTCCGGCAGCGCATCCCAGCCCTGGAAGACCAGTTCTCCCGCGTCTTCGTCGACCCAGACCGTCGGGCAGTTACCCCCGCCGCTCTTCTCGTCGACAGCCACAAACACTAGGCGCATCGCGATCCCCCGATCGACCGGTGTGCACGCTCTTCTGCACGGTCCCTCCCCCAGACGAGGCATGAGCAACCCCGCCATGCGAAGCCGTGCATGACGGCCGTCGGCATCAAACCTCCGGGCGAACGGGTGCACATCCGTGCACACGCGCGGCGCCAGCCTCACGGACGAACCCGAAGCCGAGCTGTTGTTCACCTCATGCTGCAACTCGTCGGCCTCATCCACGACCTCGCCGCAACCCCCGACCCCGACATCATCGAAGTAGGCGACCATGGCCTGCGCAGCACAACCTGGGACGAACTCCTCCTCGTCGACCACTGGCGCAGATTCATGACCAACCCGAACGCCTATCTCAGGCACGTCATCCGTCCCTGATCCCGGAGGCCGACTTGCGGCGGCGGCCGGTTCCGGGCTTCCACGGATGATGACCGTCCGGTGTGTCTCGGATCCATGCTGTGATGCCGTCGTTCCGGGTGGTGTGTCCGGCACACAGCCAACGTGTACCGCTCCACCACTCGAGGGCGAACGTGCCTGGCGCATCCGGGCTTAACCGACGCGCACGACGGACTCCGACTCGTTCACCCGGCGCGTTGAGGAGGTCGTCGAGTCGTTCGCTGTCCATATCGCGCCCTTATGCTTTCCGCCGGTGCCCCACCCCGGCGGGGCACCAACGAACCGTGCTCTAGCGGGCCACAGCCTCGATTACAGAGCCCCAGGCGTCGCGGGACACGACCAAGTGGCCCTTGGCCAGGTCCTTGCTGTCGCGAACACCGACCCCGGTCGTCAGGCCGGCGACCTCCACACAGTTGTCGTTGTTGGAACCCGAGTACGACGACTTGAACCACGGGGCGTGGGGCATGGTGGGGCTGGTCTTCACAGGTTCTCCAGAGCCTCTCGGATCAGGTCTTCGGACTGTCCTTGCGGAAGGGCGGCCGACAGGAGTCCATCGTAAATCTCGCGGAACGTCACGAGGCGATGGTGGTCGGTGGTGATCCGCGCCCCGTCCGCGGATGTGAGATAGCAGCTCTCGCTGCCGTCGTCGAACGACAGCAGCGCGAAGGGGCCATGCATGCTCGCGTGAAGGCCCTCGCGGAAGGACACGACCCCGAGTGTCACCTGTGGCAGTCGCGCCATGTCTAGCAGATGCGTGAGCTGCTCGACGGCGACTCCATCCGCCCTGGGCACGCGGTGGAGCACTGCTTCATCGATGACGAACCACAACCGGACGCCGGGACCACGATCAAGGATGGCTCTCCGGTCCATTCGCTGCTTGATCTTGCGCTCAATTTGGGCATCGGTAAGCGCGGGCAAGGCCGTGTGGAAGACGCCTCGCGGATGGCGTCCCGCTGAGTGGTGTAGCTGATGTTGGCGGGGATGCGCGCCGGTCGTGTGCCGGTGTGTGCGCCGTCTGCCGGTGGACGCGCCCTTGAAAACGGGGCGGGCCACCGTGCAACTCTCCG